>DATNJP010000405.1:0-15693 GCA_035603855.1 Luteibacter sp.
TGCATCTCACGCCAGTGAGCGATCCAGCCTGGCAAGCGGCCGATGGCGAAGAGCACCGTGAACATCTGCACCGGAATGCCGATCGCGCGATAAATCACGCCCGAATAGAAGTCGACATTCGGGTACAGCTTTCGCTCGACGAAGTAGTCGTCCTTCAGGGCAGCCTCTTCCAGCTTCATGGCGACCTCGAGCAGCGGGTCGTTGACGCCGAGCTCCTCGAGCACCTTGTGGCACATCTCGCGGATGATCTTCGCGCGCGGATCGAAGTTCTTGTACACGCGGTGACCGAAGCCCATCAGGCGGAAGGAATCGTTCTTGTCCTTCGCGCGCTTCACGGCGGTCTCGACCTTGTCGGCGGTACCGATCTCACCGAGCTGCTTGAGCACGGCTTCGTTCGCGCCACCATGCGCCGGACCCCAGAGCGCGGTGATGCCGGCGGCGATCGACGCGTACGGGTTCGCACCGGTCGAGCCGACCAGGCG
This sequence comes from Luteibacter sp., assembly GCA_035603855.1. Classification (GTDB taxonomy): domain Bacteria; phylum Pseudomonadota; class Gammaproteobacteria; order Xanthomonadales; family Rhodanobacteraceae; genus Luteibacter. Next base: position 483 of record DATNJP010000405.1, read on the forward strand.
TACCGTGGAGGTGGAGGCGTTCTGCTCGTGATCGGCGTGCAGGATGAACAGCAGGTCGAGCGCCTTGGCGACGACCGGGTTCAGTTCGAGCGGCTCACTCGGCACTTCGAACATCATGTGCAGGAAGCGGGTGACGTACTCGAGGTTGTTGCGCGGATAACGCGTCGGCCAGCCGATCGAGTGACGGTAGATGGCGGCGGAGATCGTCGGCATCTTCGCGATGAGGCGGATGGCGGCGAGCTTGCGGTCTTCCGGGTTATCGACGTCGAGCTTGTCGTGATAGAACGCCGACAGCGAGGCGATCGACCCGGCCAGCATGGCCATCGGGTGCGCGTCGTGGTTGAAGCCACGCAGGAAGAACTTGAGGTTCTCGTGCATCATCGAGTGATGCGTGATGTCGTGCTCGAACTTCGCGAATTCGGTCTTGTTCGGCAGTTCGCCGTTGAGCAGCAGGTAGGAAGTCTCGAGGAAGGTGGACTTCTCGGCGAGCTGTTCGATCGGGTAGCCGCGGTACAGCAGGACGCCCTTGTCACCATCGATGTAGGTGATGGCGCTCTTGGTGCTGGCGGTGCTGCCGTAACCCGGGTCGTAGGTGAAGTAACCGGTGTCCTTGTACAAGGTGCCGATGTCGACGCACTCGGCGCCGAGCGTGCCACCGATGACCGGCAGTTCGCTCACGGGCTTGTTGGATTCATCGACCAATTTGACGGTTTTGGCGTCGGACACGGCGAGCTCCTCTTCTTCTCTGTTCCCGCCACCCCAACGCGTGGAGCGGCGTAGCGATGTTGGGAAAACGACACCCTGGGGAAGGCGCCGTACCGGCCACTACGTGCGGCCGAAGTTCCCCATTATCGCACAGAGCCCTTTGGAACGTCCGTTAGGCATTCGTGTGAATCGCGGACGCAAAAAAACACGGGGCAAGCCATGGGCTCGCCCCGTGTTGATCGATCCTCGCGAAACGCCACCCCGCAGGCGGCGCGCGGATGTCGCTTTATTACTTCTTGCCGTAGCGCTGACGGAACTTGTCAACGCGGCCACCGACGTCGAGCGTCTTCTGCTTGCCGGTGTAGAACGGGTGCGAGTGGCTGGTGATATCGAGCTTGATGACCGGGTATTCGTTACCGTCTTCCCACTTGACGGTCTCCTTGCTGGACATCGTCGAACGCGTCAGGAACGCGAAATCGGACGACAGGTCCTGGAAGACCACCGGCTGGTACTTCGGATGGATGTTCTCTTTCATGGCTTGAACCTGAGAAATAGCGGGGTGAAAAGAGCGGCATTCTAGCCCGGCGGCCGGACCTCTGCAACCCGGCCGCCCCATCCCCTTGCGCCAGGCCGCTCAGGCGGCGCCCAGCGCCCCGGCGATCAGTTCGCGGAAGCGGTTCTGGTCCACTTCCAGCACGATCCGGGCATTCGCCCGGCCGCCCAGGCGGCGGTGCCAGTCGACCACCGTGGCGCCGCGGGTCAGGCGGCCGTCCAGTTCGATGGCCACGTGGCGGGTTTCGGCGCGGACCACGATTTCCGGGTCCAGTGCCACGGCCATGGCGAGGGCATCCGCGGCGATGAAGCCGGTGCGCTCATGCTCGGCGTTGAAACGGCGCGCCGTGCCGAAGATCTTCTCGAAGAAGCGTGCACGGCCATCGCCGGAGGCGATCCAGCCTTCATAGACCTCGTCGGCGAAGGCGTGGCGCACCGTCGCCTCCCAGTCGACCAGGTCGAACATGTCGAAGGCCTCGAAGACGACATGCGCGGCCTCGGGGTCGAATCCGATGTTGAATTCGGCGGGAATCTTCCCCGTATTGCCGTGGCCGGTAACGGCCCCGCCCATGATCACCAGGCGCTTCACGCGAGCGGGAAGCGTGGGATCCAGGCGTACGGCGAGGGCGAGGTTCGTCAGCGGACCAAGGGCGACCAGCGTCAGTTCGCCCGGACGCTCGCGCGTCAACCGGAGCAGGGCCAGCGCGGCATGCTCGGCCTCGGCCGGATGTGCCGGCTCCGCGAAACCCACGTCGCCGAACCCGTCCGCCCCATGCACGAAAGCCGCGTCCTCGTCGGGCTCGCGCACCAGCGGCGAAGGGCAACCCGGATACACCGGCGTGGCCGCGCCGATCAGCTCGACCAGCGTGCGCGCGTTGCGCACGGTGTGCCCCAGGCCGACGTTGCCGGCGGCGACGGTGAGCGCGGTCACGTCCGCATGCTCGTGCGCCATCAGGATGGCCAGCGCGTCATCCACGCCGGGGTCGGTGTCGATCAGCAACGGGGTTCGTGTCATCGGGCTCGGACTCGTGAACGGCCGGACAGGATACCGTCCACCGATGGGTTCAGGCACCCTGCGCCGTGACTTCGGTCCGCCCGGTGAAGTCGAAGCCAAGCTCGGCCGTGACCTGGGCCACCCCGGCACACAAGGCCTCCAGGGCCGGCGTGCGCGCCGCGATGCGCGAGCGAAGGTCCAGCGTGCAGGCGAGCCCCATCTGCAACAGGTCCGCATGGGCCACGTGCAAGGTATCGGCCTGCGCCTGGGTGAGCAGTCCGGCCTCGCGCAACACGTCGATCAGCGTGCTGCTGGCGGGGGAGTCGAGCAACGTAGGGTGCGCCGCCGCGTGCGCCAGCACCATGCCCTGCAGGACGAACTCGATGTCGATGAGCGCGCCGACGCCTTGCTTGAGATCGATACGGGTGGCGTCGGAACGGTCGCGCTCACCACGCCAGCGCGCGCGCATCGCCCCCACTTCCGCGCGCACCCGCGCGGCATCGCGCGGCGCGGAAAGGATGTCGCGGCGAATGCCCGCCAGGGTGGCGCCGACCCGGGGATCGCCGGCCACCGGCCGCGCACGCAAAAGCGCCTGGTGCTCCCACGTCCAGGCACGGTCACGCTGGTAGGCCTCGAACGCATCGACGCTCGCCACCAGCAAGCCCTTGGAACCATCGGGACGCAGCCGGGTGTCGACGTCGTAAAGCTTGCCCGCATGGGTCTGTACGCTCAGCCAGTGCATCACGCGCTGCGCGAGCCGCTGGTACCAGCGCGTGCCGTCGACGGGGCGCGGACCGTCGCTCATGGCGTTGGCACGCTTTCCGTCGTAGACGAAGACCAGGTCCAGATCCGACGCGAAGCCCAGTTCCTCGCCGCCGAGGCTGCCATAGCCGAGTACCGCGAAGCCCCCACCCTCACCGGGCAGGCGACCGTGTTGTGCCGTGAGTTCGCGAGTGGCCAGGGCGAGGATGGCCGCGACCACCGCTTCGGCAAGACCGGCCAGCCGACGCGCGGTGGCGGTGGCGTCGGCGCGTCCGTCGTTGAAAGCGAGGCCCAGGCGGAATGCGATGCTCGAACGGAACTCGTTCATGCGCTCCAGTTCACGCTCGGCGTCGCGCTCGTCCAGCGCGCCCAGCGTGCGCGCGATTTCGGCCGAGATATCGGCCCGCTTCAACGGCAGCTGGTCGATACGCGGATCGAGGACGTCGTCGAGCAACAGCGGCTGCGCAATCACGCGCTCGGCAAGAAACGCGCTATCGGCGAACACGCTGGCGACGCGCCGTCGCGCATTGGGCTGCTCATCCAGCAAGGCCAGGTAAGACGATCGCCGCGCCACGGCCTGGACCAGGCGAAGCAGGCGCAGCAGGCTCGCCACGGGCGCCACGCTGCCTCGCGCCGCGTCGAGCAGTTGCGGCATGAGACGCTCGAGCCGCTCGGCCGAGCGCGCCGACATGGAACGGACCGCCGATGCGCGTGGCAACTTGATCAGCTCCTCCGCGACCTCGTTGCCGGGACGAAACCCGGATGCCTCCATGGTGGCCGCATCGAGGGTCTCGTCGCGCGCCGCCTGCCATAGGGTTACGTCGGCGGCCGGCGCCACCGCCGTGCCTCCCGCTTCCGGCGCGAGCACCGCGGCGAACTCCGCGGAGACCGCGTCGCGATGACGCGCCAGTTCGTGTGCCAGTTCATCCCAGGCGGCATAGCCCAGGCCCAGGGCAAGACGTTCGCGCGACAGTGCATCCTCGGGAATGTCATGCGTCTGCGCATCGCGCAGCATCTGCACGCGATTTTCCAGGCGGCGCAGGAACACATACGCGGAACGCAGCAGCTTCGCGCGCGCCGCCGGAATGTAGCCGCGCGCCTCGCACGCCCTGAGTGCCGGCAACAGGCCACGCACGCGCAGCGCCGGATCGCGGCCACCGCGGATCATCTGCGTGAGCTGCACGACGAACTCGATCTCGCGAATGCCACCGGGGCCAAGCTTGAGGTTGCCGGCGAGGTCCTTGCGGGCGACTTCCGCGTCGATCAACGCCTTCATCTCGCGCAATCCGGCGAAGGCGGTGTAGTCGAGATAGCGGCGATAGATGAAGGGCCGGAGCATGTCCTGCAGCTCGCGCCCCGCAACCCGGTCACCTGCCACTGGCCTTGCCTTGATCCAGGCGTAACGCTCCCAGTCACGCCCCTCGCGCTGGTAGTACTGCTCCATGGCGGCGAACGGCAGTGCGAGGCGCCCCGCGTTGCCAAACGGACGCAGGCGCAGGTCGACGCGCGCGCAGATGCCGTCCACCGTTGGCTCGGCCAGCAGGCGCACCAGCTGTCGTGCCTCGCGGATGAAGTACTCACCGTTGTCCAGCGGGCGCGTGCCATCCGTCTCGCCGCCGGAGGCATAGGCCAGCACGAGGTCGATGTCGGACGAGAAATTCAGTTCGTTGCCACCCAGCTTGCCGAAGCCGACGACCACCATGCGCTGCGCCACGCCGTGGGCATCGCGCGGTTGTCCGTAGCGAGCGCGCGTCGCGCCCTCCGCCCAGCGCAGGGCCACTTCGAGCAACGTTTCGTAGAGAGCGCTTGTCGACGACAGGGTCTCGTCGATGTCATCCAGCCCGTTGACGTCGCGGAACACCAGGCGCACCGCCTCCGCATGCCGGAACCGGCGAAGCACCGACATGCAGCGCTCCTCGTCGGCCGGGAGGTCGAGCGTCGCGCCACGGGTTCCTGCATCCGCGTTCGCGCGAAGGCGCTCGAGGCCGGCCGGCGCCAGCAATTCGGGCTGCCGGCGCAGGATATCGAAGGCGAAGTCGGAAGCGAGCAGCGTGCGCCGGATGCGCTCCGCGACACCGGCATCGTCGTGTAGCTGGATGCGCGCGGCACGGCATGCGGCCATCACGTCCGCATAACGGGTGTCGATGAGTGCGCGGAGTTCGGGGCTTTCGCGCGGAGCCGGCGTGGAGGCATTCATGAGACGGTCATTGTGCCCTACCGGTGGCGAAGCGCGCTGCGGCGCCGCTCTTCGGTTGCTCCCGTACAACCGCCCGGGAAGCGCGCAGGAACTCACGCCAGCGTCTGACAACCGGTTCATGTCCGTTGCGTTACAGTCCCTACCCCCTCGCTGACAGGGGCGTGACAAGAGGGCGTTATGACTGTCGATTCAAAGCGTTGGCGCGACGTGACGACCCGGGCGGCCCTTCCGCTCTGCCTGGCCGTGGCGTTCATCCTCTACACCGGATTCCTCGACGGCAATCCGGGCGTGGCGAGCGTGGAGTGGGCCCAACGCCCCTGGCATCTGTTCGCCAACTCGCTGCCGGGTCTTCTTCTCGCTTCGTTGCTCCTGGTGCTCACGCGCCGCGCGTTCCTCTCATTTGGCATCGCATTCATGGCGCAGGGCGCGGTGCTCGCGGTCAGCGCGATCAAGATGAAGAATCTCGGCGCACCCCTGCTTCCCGCCGACTTCCGCATGGTCGGCCAGTTGAAGAATGGCGGCCTGCATTTGCTCGGCGGCTACCTGCCGACCAACCCGCTCCCCTATGTCGCTATCGTCGCGACGATCGCACTCATCGCCCTGGTCGCCCATTTCGAGCCGCCGCTGTTCGCGCGGCGCACGCATGGACGCCGGATGGTCGCCGGCTTCACCCTGGTGGCTCTCATCGGCACGCTGCTCGCCGGCGTGCCGGCATGGTCGACGATGTACAACAAAGACCGTCTCGGCATGCAGCCTTGGTCGGCGGCCGCCAACGCGGGATACAACGGCGTCGTCACCACGCTCATGCAGTTCCGCCTGCAGAACGCGGGCAAGAAGCAGAACGCGGACCCCGTCGAGGCGACACGCTTCCTGGCCGACACCGACGCCGACCTGCGCAACCATATGGCGGCGGCCGCCGGCAACGACCGCCAGACACCGGATATCGTGGTCATCCAGAGTGAGTCGTTCTTCGACCCCAGTGCCATCCGGGGCCTGGAGCACGAGGACTTCGCGCCGAACCTGCATCGTCTTGCCGGGAACGCGAGCACCGGCCGGCTGCACGTGCCGACATTCGGCGGCGGCACGATCCGCACGGAGTTCGAAGTACTCACTGGTCTGTCGCTGCGCTACTTCCCCACCATGCAGTTCCCCTATCTGCAGATGCATGCCGGCGTCGTGCCTGGCATGGTCCGCACGCTGCGTTCGCACGGTTACGAGACGATCGCGGTACACGGCAACGATGCCGCCTTCTGGAACCGCACCTCGGCGTTCAAGTCGCTGGGCTTCGACCGCTTCGTATCGCAGCCGGATTTCCCGAAGGGCTTCCGCAAGGACGGCGAGTACATGGCCGACAGCGCCATGACCGACGAGATCATGAGCCAGCTGAAAGACGTGGGGCCGCCGCAGTTCATCTTCGCGATCAGCATGGAAGCCCATGGCCCGTACGACAAGTCGGTGAACATCGATACGCACGAACGGGACGCGATCCCCGTGCCCGATGGCATCAGCGACGCAGCCAAGATGCAATTGCGCAACTACATCTACCACATGCGCCACGCCGACGCGGAGCTGGGCCGCCTCGCCGAGCTCTTGAAGCACCGCGAACGCCCGACGCTGTTGCTCTTCTACGGCGACCACCTTCCTGCGCTTACTGAAACCTACGACAAGCTGGGCTTCGCGGATGGCGGCAACATGCTGTCGCAGACGGTGCCGTACATCCTTATCGACGCACACGGTGATGGCCCGGCGCCACAGCGCGCCGACCTTGCATCGTGGATGCTGCCGGGCAAGCTGCTGGAGCAGGCCGGCGTGCACGACGACGCCTACTTCGCCCTGACCCAGGTCGTCGCGCCTCGCCTCGTCGCGCTGACCCATGCACCGGATGCGCCAACGCCGCCCGAGGACGCCATGCAGAAGTACACGGACCTCTCGATGGGTAACGTAGCCATGCTTCGCATGAAGCGCAAACTGGATGCCCTTACCGCGCAGTACACCACGCCCACGAACAGCGGCATGGTCGCGCGGCAGGCGGACGACGCCGAGCAACGTGCCGCGGCGGGTGCGGGACAATAGCGGCAAGGTTCACGCGCGCTGCTGCTTGCAGGGCAGCGGCGCCGATGTTCGCAATATCTTTCGACAACTTGCCGATTCCACGTAACCATCGTGGTGCGATGACGCTATTGGCGCAGCCAAGTGCCACGCGCATCACAGCATGGTCGTCATCGCACCCATAGCCTGACGTTTCGCGCAGGAAAATGCGCGGAGGAGCCGGGGGCGGCGTCGATGGATTTCTCCGTCGACACGACATGGACGACATCCTTCCCAACGCAGGAGTCGTACAGATGAAGAGGTTCGCTCGGAAAGGCAGGGCATGGGCGTGCATGGGCATCATCGTCACGATGATTTCCCTTTCGATCGCCGCTCACGCCGCGGAGAACGCGCAGGCAACCGCGGCACTCCAACTCACACGCGTCGGTAGCATGCCGGCCTCCGCAAAACCCACTGGCGTCCCCGACGACTACGTCGTGACGCCGAACGGCTATTTCTCACCCGACTGCGTCGCGACGGTGCATGAAGGCGATCGGCTGCAGAAGAACGGCCTGATCCAGCACGCCTCCGGCGTGACCGAGAAAGTCACCACGTGTGGCAAGGCGAATTACACGCTGCAAGGCGACCGCATCGAAGCCGATGGCCGCCGAACGCTGCGCAATGCGAGGACACCGCCACCCGAGCAGAGTGGTTGGGTGCAGGCTGCCAATTACGCCAGCAGCAAGCCAATCGGCCGCATCGTTGCGACGTGGACGGTTCCCACCGCGCCGGCCACCAAGGATGACCAGGTCATTTACTTCTTCCCCGGCCTGGAGCAGTTGCCTGACGTGCAATCCATCCTGCAACCGGTGCTCGGCTGGAATGGCTACAACGACAAGGCGTGGACGCTGGCGAGTTGGAACTGCTGCGTCGACGGCACGACGTTCCATAGCGATCCCGTGCCCGCGAAGGCAGGCGACGTCGTCATCGGCGACACCTATTCGACCTGCGCGGCGGGGCAGGACTGCCCGACGTGGAAGATCGATTCGCGCAACACGACCACGGGGCGCACCAGCTCCCTCACCACCGATCCGTACGACGACCTGACCTGGGTCTTCGGTGGCGTGCTCGAGGTGTACAACGTCTCGACATGCGGCGAGTACCCCGCGGGGCCCATCGTCTTCCACAACATCCAGGTGTACGACCGCAACAACGTGCGCGTGGCGTCGCCGCCCTGGGGTGGCAGTGACACGTCGGGCATCAACCCGCAATGCAACTACGGACTGAGCACGACGGCCACCTCGGCGACGATTTCGTACTGAGGCCGGAAACCTGCGACGAACCACAAAAAAAGCCCCGCTTGCGCGGGGCTTTTTTCTGTTTCGAACCGGGAAGGCGGGACTTAGAAGTCCATGCCGCCCATGCCACCCATGCCGCCGGGGGCACCGTGGCCATGGCCGTCGTCCTTCTTCGGCAGCTCGGTCACGGCCGCTTCGGTCGTGATGATCGAGCCAGCCACCGAGGCGGCGAACTGCAGGGCCGAACGGGTCACCTTGGTCGGATCCAGGATGCCGAAGGCGATCATGTCACCGAACTCGCCCGTGGCGGCGTTGTAACCGAAGTTACCCTTGCCGTCCTTCACCTGGTTGACGATGACCGAAGCCTCTTCGCCAGCGTTGGTGACGATGGCGCGCAGCGGCGCTTCCAGCGTGCGACGGGTGATGGCGATGCCGAGGTCCTGGTCCGGGTTCTTGCCCTTCAGGCCTTCGAGGGCCTTCAGCGCACGGATCAGGGCGACGCCGCCGCCCGGGACCACGCCTTCTTCGACGGCCGCACGCGTGGCGTGCAGGGCGTCTTCGACGCGGGCCTTCTTTTCCTTCATCTCGACTTCCGTCGCGGCGCCGACCTTGATGACGGCAACGCCGCCAGCGAGCTTGGCAACGCGCTCCTGCAGCTTCTCACGGTCGTAGTCCGACGAGGTCTCTTCGATCTGCGCCTTGATCTGGCCGATGCGCGACTGGATGCGCTCGGCTTCGCCGGCACCGTCGATGATCGTGGTGTTTTCCTTGGTAATCACGACGCGCTTGGCACGGCCGAGGTCGTTGATCGTGGCCTTGTCGAGCTGCAGGCCCACTTCCTCGGAGATGACCACGCCATTGGTGAGGATGGCGATGTCTTCCAGGATGGCCTTGCGGCGATCGCCGAAGCCCGGCGCCTTGACGGCGGCGACCTTGACGATGCCACGGATCGTGTTGACGACGAGCGTGGCCAGGGCTTCGCCCTCGACTTCCTCGGCGACGATCAGCAGCGGCTTGGCAGCCTTGGCGACGGCCTCGAGCACCGGCAGGAGCTCACGGACGTTCGAGATCTTCTTGTCGTGGATGAGGATGAACGGGTCGTCCAGTTCAACCTGCTGCGACTGCTGGTTGTTGATGAAGTACGGCGAGAGGTAACCGCGGTCGAACTGCATGCCTTCGACGACGTCGAGTTCGTTCTCGAGACCCGAGCCTTCCTCGACCGTGATCACGCCTTCCTTGCCGACCTTGCCCATCGCCGTGGCGATGATGTCACCGATGTTGGAATCGGAGTTGGCCGAGATCGTGCCGACCTGGGCGATCGCCTTGTCGTCGGCGGTCGGGTTGGACAGGCTCTTCAGCTCGGCGACGGCGGCCGTGACGGCCTGGTCGATACCGCGCTTCAGGTCCATCGGGTTGATACCGGCGGCGACGGCCTTGAGGCCTTCCTGGATGAACGCCTGGGCGAGGACGGTCGCGGTCGTGGTGCCGTCACCGGCCACGTCGGAGGTCTTCGAGGCGGCTTCCTTCACGATCTGAGCGCCGATGTTCTCGTACTTGTCGGCGAGTTCGATTTCCTTCGCGACCGACACGCCGTCCTTGGTGACGGTCGGGGCGCCGAAGCTCTTCTCGAGCACGACGTTGCGGCCCTTCGGGCCCAGGGTGACCTTGACGGCGTTGGCGAGGGTGTTGACACCCTTCAGCATGCGCGCGCGTACGTCTTCGCCGAAGCGGACTTCTTTAGATGCCATGAAATTTTTGCCTCAGAATTTTTGAATTAGGAAACGGGGTCTTGATCTTGCGCCCGGCAAGCGCGGCTATCGCACATCGCCCGGGCCGCTGTAAAAGATCAGCCTTCGAGAACAGCCACGATGTCGTCTTCCTTCAGGAAGACCAGCTCTTCGCCGTCGACCTTGATTTCCTGGCCGGCATACTTGCCGAACAGGACCACGTCGCCTTCCTTCACGCCCATCGGGCGGAGCTGGCCGCTGGCCAGGAGGAGACCGGTACCGGCGGCGATCACCTTGCCTCGGGTGGGCTTCTCGGTCGCGCTGTCGGGGATGACGATGCCACCGGCCGAGACACGCTCTTCTTCGAGACGCTTGACGATGACGCGATCGTGCAGCGGGCGCAGTTTGCTCATGACTTCTCCAAACATGTGTTTGACGGATAACGAAATTGGGCCACCCTGTTAGCACTTGACCAGGGTGAGTGCCAGAATTTTAGCCAAAGGCGTCCCTGAATCGGAAGGGCCTTGGGATGAACGACAGATGGCGCCTTCGCGAAACCGTTCAAGGGCCCCGGTACAAATAAAGGCGGTGGCGCCTGCCACAATCCCTCCATGTCCGAGCCCATCGTCATCCTCATCGCCTGTCCCGCGGGCGAACCCGCCGCCGCCCTGGCCCGTGGCCTGGTCGAATCCAGCCTCGCCGCCTGCGTGAACCACCTGCCCGGGATGCGGTCCACCTACCGCTGGAAAGGCGAGGTCGTGACCGACGCCGAAGACCTGCTGCTGGTGAAGACCACGCGCGAGGCCTTCGCCGCCGTCGAGGCCTTCGTCATCGAACACCATCCCTACGAGGTACCGGAGGTCGTCGCCCTGCCGCTGGTGGAAGGGCATGCGCCGTATCTCGCCTGGCTGGAAGCCAGCGTCGATGCAAGCTAATGCCGGGATGCCCGGTCATAATGTTCGACGCCCAAATCGCGGTTCGTCACCGCACCGATCCACGGAGTCGCCATGACGTCGTTTACCCGCCTCGTGCGGAACCTGGTCGCCGGCCTAGGCCTGCTTGCCGCCCTCCCCGTCTTCGCGCAGGACGCGGACGAGCTGCTGCCCGTCACCCAGGCCTTCCACCTCACGACCGACGCCAGCCAGCCCGGCGTGGTGAAGCTGCACTGGCGCATCGCTCCCGACTATTACCTCTATCGCGGCCGCATCAAGATCAAGTCCGCCGATCCCGCGGCCGCGACGCTGGGCGAAGCGAAGCTCCCCGATGGCCTCAAGGAACATGACGAGTTCCTTGGCGACGTGGAGATCTACCACGGCGACATCGAGGCCACGGTGCCCTACACCCTCGCCGACGCCGCGACGAAGACCCTCGCGCTCGACGTGCAGTACCAGGGCTGCCACGAGGTCGAGCCGAAGATCTGCTACCCGCCGAACACCGAGCACCTGAAGCTCGCCATCGGCGGAGCCTCGACCATACCGGCCGCCACGACCGGCAAGGCCGCCACGAGTGGCGCCAGCCTTCTGGGCGCCCCCGCCGCCGTCCCGGGCACCGACGCGCAGGCCCTTCCTGCCGACCAGGCCTTCCGCTTCGAAGCCCTGGTCAAGGATCGCAACAGCCTGCTGCTGCGCTGGACGATGCCGAAGGACTATTACCTGTACCGCGACAAGACGCAGATCACCGTGGCCTCCCCGGCCGGAGTCAGCGTCGGCGAGCCGGAATGGCCTAGCGGTACGGCGCACCATGACGAACATTTCGGCGACACCATCGTCTATTTCGACCAGGTGGAGCTGCCGGTTCCCTTGGCCGGCACGGCCAACGCGAGCACCGTCGATATCGACGTGGCCTACCAGGGCTGCCTCGAGAACGGCATCTGCTATCCCGTGATGAAGCGCCACATCAAGGTCGACCTCGGTGCCGGCACGGCCGCCGTGGGCGCGCCCACCGAAGACCAGCCCGCCGCTGCCGCGCCTGCGGAGGTCGCCCCGACGCCGCCTCCGCCCGGTCTGAAGGCAGGCGGTGACGCGCCCATCGGTTTCATCGCGGCCATCGGCCTCGCCCTCCTGGGCGGACTGGTCCTCAACCTCATGCCTTGCGTGTTGCCGGTGCTGTCGCTGAAGGCCATCACCGTGCTCGAAAGCGGCGAAAGCCCGGGCGCCGCGCGCAAGCATGCGCTCTGGTACACCGCGGGCGTCCTGGTCGCCTTCGCCGCGCTCGGCGTGATCATCGTCGGCATCCGCGCCGCGGGTCACGGCATCCAGTGGGGCGCGCAGTTCCAGCAGCCGCTGGCGATCGGCCTGCTCGTGTACATCATGCTGGCCGTGGGCCTGTCGATGTCCGGCGTGTTCGAGATCGGTGGATCGCTGGGTAACGTCGGCAGCGGCCTCGCCGCGCGCTCGGGTCCGTCCGGCGACTTCTTCACCGGCGTCCTGGCGGTTGTCGTCGCCAGCCCGTGCACGGCGCCGTTCATGGGTTCCGCCATCGCGTTCGCCTTCGCGGCGCCGCTGGTCGTGGCGTTCCTTATCTTCCTGGCGCTCGGTTTCGGCCTGGCCCTGCCCTTCCTGCTGATCGGCTTCGTGCCCGCGATCGCCCGCCTGCTGCCGCGCCCCGGCCGCTGGATGGAAACGCTGAAGCAGTTGCTCGCGTTCCCGATGTACCTGACGGCCGTGTGGCTGTTGTGGGTGCTGACCAAGCAGCGCGGCGCCGACGCGACCGCCCTGGTGCTGGCCGGCGGCGTACTGCTGGCGATGGCCCTGTGGTGGTACGGCCGCAGCCGCGGTGGCCGCCTGTCGTGGGTGTTCACCAGCGTGCTGGCGATCGGCGCGGCGGCGGCCTTGTGGACGGTGCATGGCCTGCCCGCGCAGACCGGCACCCTCGCCACCGCGAGCGATGGCTCGGTGCCGTACTCGCCGGAGAAGCTGGCCGAGTTGCGCGGCGCGGGCACGCCCGTCCTCGTCGACATGACGGCCGACTGGTGCATCACCTGCAAGGCCAACGAAAAGGCGGTGCTCGATACCGATGCCTTCAAGGCGCTGCTGAAGCGCACCGGCACCGTCTACATGAAAGGCGACTGGACCGACGTGAACGCGACCATCGCAGCCTTCCTCGAGCAGTACCACTCGGTAGGCGTGCCGCTGTATGTCGTCTATCCGAAGGGTGGCGGCGACGGCAGGAAGCTTTCCACCGTGCTGACCTATGACAGCGTCCAGCAGGCGCTAGAGGCCGCCGCGAATCCATGAATCGCGGCCCGACGTTCTGGATCGTGGTGCTGGCCATCGTGGCGGCGTCCACGGGGCTGTACCTGGAGCACCGCCGCATGAACCCGCCACCGCCGCAAGGCGTCACGGTGGCGGATGTCGGCGAGGTGCCGGCCCCGGCCACGTTCCTGACCGTCGATGGCAAGCCTCGCCAGTTGTCGGACTGGCGCGGCAAGCGCCTGCTCATCAATTACTGGGCCACGTGGTGCGCGCCCTGCCGTCGCGAGATGCCCTTGCTGAGCGAGAACGTCGCCCGTTACGCGGGACGCAATGTCGCCTTCCTCGGCGTTGCCGAGGACACCGCGGGCGCGGTGCGCGCGTTTCTCGCCGACCGTCCGGTGGCCTACCCGATCGTGCTGGCCGACAGCGACGCCCCCGGTGGCTCGCTATCTTTCGGCAATACCCGCCGCGTGCTGCCTTATAGCGTCCTGATCGGCGAAGACGGGCGTATCCTGCGCCGCAAGATGGGCACCTTCAGCCAGGCCGAGCTGGACGACTGGCTCGCGCCCTGACACCACGGAACCTACGCATGGACCATACCCCCTCGGCCGAACAGGCCATCGAGGAAACCCAACGCTGGCTGGAGCGCGCGGTCATCGGCCTCAACCTGTGTCCGTTCGCCAAGGCGGTGCACAAGAAGGGCCAGGTTCGCTACGTGGTCAGCGAGGCGACGCAGCCACTCCAGCTGCACGCGGACCTGGTGCGTGAGCTGGAACTGCTTCGCGATACGGACCCGGAAGCGGTCGACACCACGCTCCTCATCCACCCGCACGTGCTCGACGACTTCCTCGACTACAACGAATTCCTCGAGGTCGCCGACGACACGGTGGCCGACCTCGACCTGGAAGGCGAGATCCAGGTGGCGAGCTTCCATCCCGCCTTCCAGTTCGAAGGCACGGCGCCGGGCGACATCAGCAATTACACGAACCGCTCGCCCTACCCCACGCTGCACCTGTTGCGCGAGGCGAGCATCGACCGCGCGGTCGCCGCTTTCCCCGACGCCTCGAAGATCTTCGAGGCGAACGTGGATACGCTGGACCGGCTGGGTATCGAAGGTTGGCGCAAGCTGTTCGCGGAGCCCTGAGCGATCCTGACAACCATACGCCGCCGTCTGGAAAGTCGTGAACTCCAGCGATCTGCGTCGAACTTCACCGAACTGGACAAGGCTGGGCGACAGGCGCACACTGCGCGGCGTTCCGGAGTCCCGGACCCACGGTACAGGTGAACAGTGGCCAGGATCCTTGTCCTGCACGGACCCAACCTCAATCTTCTCGGCGTGCGCGAGCCTTCGGTCTACGGTCGTGAAACCCTGACCGACATCAACGCGACGTTGCAGGCGCGCGCGCAGGCAGCCGGGCATGACCTGGGCTGGTTCCAGTCGAACGCCGAGCACGAGCTGATCGGAAGAATCCATCAGGCACGCGACGAAGGCACCGCCTGGATCCTGATCAACCCGGCCGCGTTCACGCATACATCGGTCGCGCTGCGCGATGCCCTCGCGGGCGTGGCCATTCCGTTCATCGAAATTCATCTGTCCAATCCGCACGCGCGTGAGCCGTTCCGGCATCACTCCTACGTGTCGGACATCGCGGCGGGCGTGATCTGCGGCTTCGGTGGCGACAGCTATCGGCTGGCGCTGGAAGCCGTCCTGCTCCGCCTGGCCGTACCGGCCGCCTGATTCCCCTTCGCGGCGC
>DATNJP010000406.1:0-7653 GCA_035603855.1 Luteibacter sp.
ACCTTGCGAACGTGAACCTTAAGGATCTGCTCGCGGCCGACGACATCCGGGTTCGGAACCACCACCTGGCGGTCGAACCGGCCGGGACGCAGCAGCGCGGGATCGAGCACGTCGGGACGGTTGGTGGCGGCGATCAGGATCACGCCCTCGTTCGCCTCGAAGCCGTCCATCTCGACGAGGAGCTGGTTCAGCGTCTGCTCGCGCTCGTCATTGCCGCCACCGAGACCGGCGCCGCGATGACGGCCGACCGCATCGATTTCGTCGATGAAGATGATACAGGGCGCGTTCTTCTTGGCCTGCTCGAACATGTCGCGCACGCGGCTCGCGCCGACGCCGACGAACATCTCGACGAAGTCCGAACCGGAGATCGAGAAGAAGGGCACCTTGGCCTCGCCGGCGATCGCCTTGGCGAGCAGCGTCTTACCGGTACCCGGCGGACCGACCATGAGCACGCCGCGCGGGATCTTGCCGCCCAGCTTCTGGAACTTGCCCGGATCGCGGAGGAATTCGACGAGCTCGCCGACTTCTTCCTTGGCTTCGTCGCAGCCCGCGACGTCGGTGAAATTGACCTTGACCTGGTCTTCGCCCTGCAGCTTGGCGCGGGAGCGGCCGAAGCTCATGGCGCCACGACCACCCGAACCGGCCTGCATCTGGCGCATGAACCAGATCAGCACGGCGACGAAGATGATGATCGGCAGCCAGTTGAACAGCAGGCCGAGCAGCGAGAAGCCGTTGTCGGCGGGCTCCTGGCGGAGCTCGACGCCCTTGTCGCGCATCTGCTTGACGAGGTCGCTGGTGGACAGGCCCACCACAGGTACCACGGTGCGGTAGGAACCGCCGTCTTTCAGCTTGCCGGTGATCGTGGGGGGTGCGGTCGAGGTGATCGTGCCGCTTGCCACGTTACCGTTGTCGATCTGCTGGGCGAAGGTCGTGTACGACATGTCCTGCGACGATCCGCCATGCGGATTGAACGTCTGGAACACGGTCAACAGGACCACCGCGATGATCAGCCAGAGCAACAGATTTTTTGCCATCTCATTCATGCGGTGTTCTCGCCAGGTTACCGGGACGCCGACTTGAGGCCGGTCGCCAGTGCATACACCTCCGCCGAACGTGCGCGGGAGGCTTTCGGTTTACGCATCGTCACGCGACTGAAGTCAGCGCGCAAGTTCTTAAGGTACTCGTCGAAACCCACGCCCTGGAACAGTTTCACCAGGAACGACCCGCCCGGCTTGAGCCAGTCGAGGCTGAACTGGCGAGCCAGGTCACAAAGGTCCATCGCGCGGATCTGATCGGCCAGTGCCACACCGGACATATTGGGGGCCATGTCCGACAGGACAAGATCGACCTTCTGGCCATCCAGCATGCCCTCCAGCTCGCGGAGAACGGATTCTTCACGGAAATCGCCCTGCATGAACTCCACGCCGGCAAGGCTGGCCATGGGAAGGATGTCCATGGCGATGACCTTGCCGGTATCGCCCAGGCGCTGGCGGGCGAGCTGTGACCAGCCACCGGGCGCCGCGCCGAGGTCGACGATGGTCATCCCGGGCTTGATCAGGCGGTCGCGCTCGATCAGTTCCTCGAGCTTATAGATGGCACGGGAGCGCGCACCCTCGGCCTGAGCCTTCTTGACGTAAGGATCGTCAAAGTGCTCTTTCAGCCAACGGGAGCTGGTCTTGCTGCGTGCCATGGGCTCTGGACCGGGTTTTTAATAAGGAGCGGGCCTTGCATGATACCCTTTGCCGCCTGTCAGCCGCACATCGAACCTGAACGCAATGTCGCTTTCCCCTACACAGCGCCGGTACCTGCGCGAACGCAGCCACGACCTTCGCCCCGTTATCCTCCTGGGCAACAAGGGCGCGACCGAGGCGGTCGCCAAGGAACTGGCCCAGGCCCTGGACATCCACGAGCTCGTGAAAGTGAAGCTCTCCGGAGGCGACAAGGACGAGCGCCATGAGCAGATCGCCTTTCTGACCGGCCAGACCGGGTCCGAGGTGGTCCAGGAAATCGGCCATGTCGTGGTCCTGTTCCGCCGGAACGAACAGGATCCGAAGGTCGCCCTGCCCCGGTAACGCCCCATGGACCTGTCCTTCGAGCATCCCGGTGAATACCTGTTCGTCCGACGGGTGGGCGCCGATACGGTCACGGTCGTGGACCGCGACTTCCACAAGAGCATCCTGCTGACCCCTGAACAGGTCATCGAGGACTGGGGCGTCACCGATGCGTCCAGGCTCTCCCTCGACGATGTCGAGAAGATCGTCGCCCTCAAGCCCGAGCTGGTTCTCCTTGGCACCGGCGAACGCCAGGTCTTCCCGCCCGCGGAAGTCATGGCGGCGTTCCTGCGCCGGGGCATCGGCGTGGAAGCCATGACCAATGGCTCGGCGGCCCGCACCTACAGCCTGCTGGCCGGTGAAGGCCGGCGGGTCGCGGCAGCCTTCATCCTTCCCTAGGTATTCCCATGCGCATCCTCGTCCTTGGCGCCGGCGGCACCGGTGGATACTTCGGTGGCCGGTTGGCCCAGGCGGGTGTCGACGTCACCTTCCTTGTCCGTCCCGAACGGGCGAAGAACCTCGACGCGAAGGGCCTGGTCATTCGTAGCCCCTTCGGCGATGCGACGCTGAGGGTGAAGCATGTGACCGCCGACACCGTGGGCGAAGCAGGCGAGTTCGACCTGGTCCTGCTGTCGAGCAAGGCCTACGATCTGCATTCGGCCATCGAGGCGATCGATCCCGCCGTCGGCGACGCCACGGCGATCCTGCCCATCCTCAACGGGCTGGCCCATTACCCGATCCTCGACCGCCGTTTCGGTGCCGACAAGGTCATGGGCGGCCTTTGCGTCATCAGCGCTGCGAAGGGTCCGGATGGCGAGATCGTCCATTTCGGTAGCGGCGCCTCGGTGACCTTCGGCGAGCGTGACGGCCAGGAACACGGCGGACGCGGTGCCCGCGTCGCCGAGGCCTTCGCGCAGGCGAAGGTCGATCACACGCTATCGACCGACATCCACCGCGATCTGTGGGCGAAGTTCTCGTTCCTGGCCACGCTTGCCGGGGCGACCTGCCTCTTCCGCGCCAGCGTCGGCGATATCGTCGCGACGGACGATGGCCGCCACCTCATCGAGCGCATGTACGAGGAATGCCTGACCGTGGCACGCGCCTCGGGCCATCCGGTGCCGGACAACGCACGCTCGTTCGCCTGGAAGACACTGACCCAGGAAGGCTCACCGCTCACGGCGTCGATGCTGCGCGATCTGGAATCCGGGCAGCGGATCGAATCGGACCACATCGTCGGCGACATGCTGCGCCGTGCGCGCGAGGCGGGACTTGCCGCGCCGATGCTGGAAGTGGCCTACGCGCATTTGCAGGCGTACGAGGCTAGGCGCAAGCGCGAGGGCTGAGTTGCCTGGAGCTACTTCGCTAGTAGGAGGCACTTCCCTTGTGGGAGCTATTTCCCTTGTGGGAGCCGCTTCAGCGGCGATTGCTCGCTAGCCGAAACTTTGCCCGCTGCCGCGGGATCGCCGCTGAAGCGGCTCCCACAACACAACCCACAATCCACAATCCACAACTGCCAGTTTGCTGCTGGGGGGATCGCCGCTGAAGCGGCTCCCACACACCACACATTCCGGTGCGGCTACTTAGTGGGCAGGTATTGCAGGGGATCGACGGGGTTGCCGTCGCGGCGGATCTGGAATTGCAGTTCATCGCGGGTGGCGCCGGTGGAGCCCATCTCGGCCACACTCTGCCCTGCCTTCACCTTCTCGCCTTCCTTCACCAGGCGCTTGCGGTTATGGCCGTAGGCGGAAAGGAAGCTGTCGCTGTGCTTGATGATGACGAGTTCGCCGTAGCCCACCAGGCCATTGCCGCTGTAGACCACGACGCCGTCGGCCGCGGCGCGCACGGGATCGCCCGCCTTGCCGCCCACCTCGATGCCGGGAATGGCATCGCTGGATGAGAATTTCTTGATCAGCGCGCCATCGGCCGGCCAGCGCCAGTTGATGCCGCCCGCACTGCGGGTGGCGCCACTGGCGACGATCGGGGTCGAGGCCGGCGGGTTCTCGACCGGTGCCGGAGGCTGCGCGGCGGGAGCGCTCGGAGCCGGCGGCGCAGGTACGAGGGACTCGGCCGGCTTGCCGGCCACGACGACCGGTGTGTTCGTCGTTGTCGCAGGCGCGGGAGCCGACGGCGGTGTGGCTTCGGCCTCGGTCACGGGAGCGAACGCCGGCTGCGTCGGCTGGCTGGGCGGGGTTGCCGGCGTCGGCTGTCCCGGATGCGATGCCGACGGCGGAGGCGGCGCGACGACGACGGGCGCCGCATGTGACGGTGCAGCCTTGTTCTCATGCCCCGGAGGCGACAGGCGCAGTTCCTGCCCTGGCCAGATCGTGTAAGGCGAGGCGATACCGTTCCAGCTGGCCAGGTCGCGGAAATCCACCTTGTTGCGGAAGGCGATGCTGTAAAGCGTGTCGCCCTTCGAGACGCGATAGCTGCCACCCGGCGGGGGTGGCGGCGTGGTCCGCGCTGGTTCGTAGGTAGTGCCGGAACTGTGCGTGACGACGACCGAGCTGCGCGTGACGTCGCATCCGGAAAGCACCAGGCCCGCGACAAGCACGGCGGCCAGCGCGAGCGGACGGGTCATGAGCATCGCGGACTTCCTTTCACGGTCACTCATCGCAGCAGGAACCACCAGCCAGCCAGGAGGATGATCGCTACGATAACAGCCCAGCCGATCCACTCGATGTGTTTACGGAGCATCTGCTCCGCGCGTTCACCGAACAGACGGACGAGCAGCGCCAGCAGCCAGACCCGCTTGCCGCGTCCGATCAGCATGCAAACCAGGAACGGCAGCACCGGCACGCCGACGATGCCCGACGCCCAGGTGACGAATTTCATGGGCACGACCGGCTGCAGCGCGGCCATCGCCAGCACGATGTACAGGCCCAGCGAATGGGCCTGCATGTCCTGCTGGAGATTGGCGACACCCTTCTGGATCGGTGCCAGCAAGTGCATGGAGTCGAGTAGCGGCTTCAACGCCTCGAAGGCGAAGTGGCCGAGGCTGTAGCCGACCAGCGAACCCAGCAACGAGAACAGCAGGCTCCAGTTGGCGAACCGGAACGCCTTGCGCGGCTCCGCCAGCATCATCGGCGCCAGCATGATTTCCGGCATGACCGGGAAAATGAAGGCTTCGACGAAGGAGAGTCCCGCGAGATAGCGGACCGCGTGGCGATGGCGTGCCCAGACGATGGCACGTTCGTAAAGCGAAGCGAACATCCGCATTCAGCGGTTTCCCATGTGGTGACGCCGCATCAACCGATGCCGCCCAGTAGCGGAACGAAGCTTACCGCGCCGAGATCCTCGCGAACGACGTCGCCGTTCTCATCTTTGCGTAAGCGTATGAGTACCTGCTGGCTCGGGCTGCCGACGGGCGCGACCAGCACCCCGCCCGGCTGCAACTGATCGAGCAGCTTTGCCGGAATGCGGTCCCCCGCGGCCGTGAGGATGATGCCGCCGAAGGGGGCATCGGACTCCCAGCCCAGCTTGCCGTCGTCGTGCCGCGACCGCAGGTTCTCGATGCCCAGCTGGCGGAACCGGCGACGCGCCTGGCGCAGCAGTTCCTCGATGCGCTCGACGGTGTAGACGGTCGGGACGATGCCAGCGAGCACGGCAGCCTGGTAACCCGATCCCGTGCCGATTTCGAGTACACGTTCGGGCACGCCATGCTCGATCAGCGCCTCGGTCATGCGGGCGACGATCCATGGCTGGGAGATGGTCTGGCCATGGCCGATCGGCAACGCGGTATTTTCGTAAGCGCGGTTATGCAGCGCCTGGTCGATGAAATGGTGACGCGGCAACTGGCGGATGACCTCGAGCACGCGTTCGTCACGAATGCCCTCCTCCGCGAGTTTCGCGACCAGGCGATCACGCGCACGTTGCGAGGTCATTCCCTCGCCGCGCAAGGCGGATGGCGGAAGCGCATGCAGGTTCACCACCTCAGGCCGCCTCCTCGTTGTCCATGGCCGCCGAAAGCGAAAGCATCCAGCTGCTGACCTTCTCCAGCGCCTGGACGCGCGTAAGGTCGGTATGAATGGGCGTCACCGACACATAGCCGCGGCGAATGGCGTCGAAGTCGGTACCGGGGCCGTCGTCCTCGATCTCGCCCGGCGGACCGATCCACCACATGTCACGGCCACGCGGATCGAGCGTGCGGACGGCGGGCGCCGAACGATGGCGCTTACCCAGGCGGGTGACCTCGAAGCCACGCACCTGCTCCCAGGGCAGGTCCGGCACGTTGATATTGAGAATGGTGTCGGCCGGCAGGGGATCGACGATCAGACGGCGCATCAGCATCAGCACGGCGGTGGCCGCCGTGTGGAAATGACGGCCGGAATCCTCGCCGGTGACGAGGGACACGGCGATCGCGGGAAGGCCGAGGAAACGGCCTTCCATCGCGGCGGAGACCGTGCCGGAATAGATCACGTCGTCACCCAGGTTGCCGCAGTTGTTGATGCCGGAAACGACGATGTCCGTCTCATGGTCGAGCAGACCGGAAAGCGCCAGATGCACGCAGTCGGTGGGCGTACCCGCCACCCGATACGTTCCGCTGTCCAGGCGCTGGACACGGATGGGTGCATCCAGGGTGAGCGAGTTGCTCGCGCCGGAGCGGTCGCGGTCGGGCGCCACCACCGTCACAGAGCCGAACTCAGCCAGACGCTCGGCCAGCACCTGGATGCCAGGGGCCTCCACGCCGTCGTCGTTGCTAACCAGAACTTGCATGGTGATCCAAGATCGAAAAACGGGTTCGGCGACCCCATTCAATCGAAGCCGCCCGACCATCCAAGTCTACCGGACCGGGCAGCGGGATTCACGAAAGCCCGCTAGGATGTAAGCCATGAAGCGACGCCCTTCGACGGTACATGACGACGATAGCCGCCTGTTTCGCGAGGCGATCGGCGACGTTCGCCCCATGTCGCCCGTCGAGGATGTGCCCGACCGGCCGCGCCCCGAGCCGCACCCGTTCATGCGCGACGCCGACGAAGCCGCCGTGCCCGCCGACTCCATGCTGTTCGACTACGACCCGGCCGACCTGGAAGTGGGCGAGGAGTTGTCATACCTGCGCGACGGTTATCCGCCGAAGCTACTGAAGCAGCTGAAGCGCGGGCAGTTCAGCATCCAGGCGGATGTGGACCTGCACCAGATGAATGCCGCGGCGGCGCAGCTGACCATTGCGGAGTTCCTCGCCGAGTGCCGTCGTGATGGCATCCGTTGCGTTCGGATCATCCACGGCAAGGGCCTGCGCTCGAAGGCGGCCGGGCCGGTATTGAAGGGCCTGACCGACCGGCTGCTGCGTCGACGGGATGACGTCGTGGCCTTCGCCTCGGCGCGGCCGATGCAGGGCGGCACCGGCGCCGTCGTGGTGTTGTTGAAGGGCGCGTAGGAGCCCGTTTTCCGCCGACGGTTACAGCGTAGCCGCCACTTCGCGGATCACCGTCGTGGCGTACGCGCCTGCCGGCAGCCCGAAGGACACCTCGAGTGCGCCGTCGTCCAGCCAGCGCCATGCCAGGTCGCGCGGCTGCAATCGCAGTGCGCGACGCTCCTGGTCCATGCGGGCGTCGGCAAGCCCCTTCGCAAGGTCCTCGTCGCGCGCGGCTACCGAACGCTCCAG
>DATNJP010000407.1:0-11191 GCA_035603855.1 Luteibacter sp.
AGAACTTCCAGCCGCTCGACGCACCCGATGCGCTTCCGCCGGATACCTGGTATGCACTCAAGAGGCGGTCGCCGGCGTGATCGTCGCCATACACGTGCGGCTGCACCAGGCGTATCGAACCGCCGTACTCCACGACCAGTAAACGCATCGATGCGATCGCTTCGCAGACGATGGTGTCGGCGCGATTCACGACAGGTCGCCATCCACATAGAACCAGCGGCCATTCTCGCGTACGAAGCGGCTCACCTCGTGCATGCGCTCGGCGCTTCCTCCACCCATGCGTAGCCGCGCGATGAATTCGACGATGGCCGTATCGGGTGTCGGATTTTCATGGCGCTTCACCGACAACCCGAGCCACGTGGGCCTGGGTGATTGCGATGCAAGGCCGAGCGACGCCGGCCGCGCGCTTTCATGCCACGTGGCGAGGAGATAGTCCTCCGCGCCGAGCACGTAGGCGCTGTAACGGGAGCGCATCAACGACTCGGCGGTCGGCGCGGCTTCGCCGGCATGCCAGCGCCCGCAGCAGGCCGCGTAGGAGGTGCCGCTGCCGCATGGGCACATGTCAGTCGTTGAACCGTTCAATGTCGCATTCCCGGGTGGCCTGGCCGTCATCTCGATATCTTACTAGCGACGTCGGTGCGAACCGCCTTTCACGCCGGAGCGTGGCGCACGACATGGTCTAATTCAGTTCTCCGGAGACGATCAGCGAGCCCAGGTCGTATCCCATCGCCACCGCCCGTGCTTTCAGCGATTCGAACGTCGCCCTGTCCATCGTCGGCTCCCGCGACAGTATCCACAGGTATTTCCGGCCGTGCTGTCCGACCATCGACCATCGGTACGCGTCGTCGAGCGCGATGACCCAGTAGTCCGCCCACACCAGTGGAAGCCACGACAGCCATCCCGGTGCGAAACGCACCTCCAGTTTCCCGCGCGCGAAAGGATCGGGCCTGCGTGCCACGCCATCGCTGGCGATGGTCGTCCCTTCCGCAGTCACGCATTCGTTGTGCACTGCAATGGTGCCGTCGACTTGGGGCGTGTACCGGGCGGTGACCGGCCCTGTGCACTTGCGCTGAAAATACATCGGAAGGCGGGCGATTTCGTGCCAGGTGCCGGAGTAGCGATCCAGGTCGAGATCGACAACTGCCGTGACAGGTGTCGTGGCGATGGCTCCCGTGTTGGCCATGGAGACCATCGGGATTGTGAAGACGTCGCGCATGTTGCTGGATTCCATGGGGGCGACCCCCTACGATGCGCACGGGGAGTGAACGTCGTTTGAACCGCGCTGTTTCGGGGGCAGCCACCGCATGGACAGGAATACACCTCTCGTCCGCAGACCGCTGCTGAGACGACTTCGGGAGCGCCTTGGCGCGAACGTCACCGTGCGCTTCGACCGGGATGCAGGCGCGATCGTTTCACATCCCGGCCGCTTCCGGATACGGGAAGTACCGGTCGATCGCATCGTGCGTGTCGAGGCGGGCAACAGCGACAAGGTTGCCCATGACGGGGTGTTCCTGTTCTTTCACG
Source organism: Luteibacter sp. (assembly GCA_035603855.1). GTDB lineage: Bacteria > Pseudomonadota > Gammaproteobacteria > Xanthomonadales > Rhodanobacteraceae > Luteibacter. Next base: position 1,525 of record DATNJP010000407.1, read on the forward strand.
TGGACGGTGAGGACACGCTTGTCGTGTCGGAGTTCGACAAGGGCTTTACGTCGCTTGTTCACGATCTGCGCCTGCATTTCCCTGGTATCGAGCAATGGCAGCGCGCCGTGCCGCCCGTGGCGTTCCAGCTGACGTCGGTGGATTTGTGGAAGCGCACGTCGCCGAACGATGCATCGGTGTCGATGGATGAAGCAGCCAATGTGGGAGCCGCTTCAGCGGCGATGGGTGCTCGCGAGTGACTGGCCCGCTGCCGCGGGATCGCCGCTGAAGCGGCTCCCACAGGAAGGGGCTCCCATAGGAAGGGTTCCCATAGGAAGGGGCTCTACAAAGAACGGGCCCTACAAAGTAACGATGCGGACCAGCAGGGCTGTGCTGCCGTGGTCGAGGGTGCTTGCCTGTGGGCGTATGACGGAATCGCCGGCCTTGCATGGCTGGCCGTCGACCGTGGCCGTGCCCTTGGCGATGTGCATCAGGGTCGCATCGCACGGATCGACGGTGGCCGGTCCGTGCACGACATCGATGCTGCCGCGAGCCTTGCCGCGGCGGACCATGAGGTTGAAGTCGCGTGTCGCGCCGCCAGCCAGCGTCACATCGACATGCGCTTCGCCTGCGAAGGCGAATGGCATGCAGAGTGTGGTCAGCGCGTGCTCGCGATCGCCGTCCAGCGTCATCGTGAAACCGTCGCCCTCCAGCAGTACGATCACGCGGTCGACGCCGGGGAAACGGGAGAACGGCGATGCCGTGTCGACATCGGCGATGCTCACGCGCCAGAGGAAGTGATCCATTGTCGCACCGGCGGGTTCGACGGCGATCTCACGGGTGATGCCGAGGCCGTTCTTCCACGGGATGGACTTCAGTTCGTCGAAGCGGATAACCGTCATGCGACACGCTCGATGTCACGGGCGAAAGGCGGAAGCGCGCGCAGCATGCCGGTGCCGTAGCGCTTGGTGATGACGCGTCTATCGAGCAGCACGATGCGGCCCGTGTCGGTTTCCGTTCGGATCAACCGTCCGCAGTACTGCGTGAGGATGCGCGTCGCATCCGGCACGCTCACTTCAATGAAGGGGTTGCGGCCACGCGATTCCAGCCACTCCGCATAGGTGGCGCCCACCGGGTCGGTCGGCACCGCGAAGGGCAATTGCGTGACCACGACCGTTTCGCAGAGCTTGCCGGGAAGGTCCAGGCCCTCGCCGAACGACGCAAGGCCGAACAACGTGCTGCCCTTGCCCGCTTCGATATCTTCGCAGTGCTCGCTGATCAGCTGCGACTTGGACAGCGAGCCCTGCGCGCGTACCTTGCGCACGAACTCGATGGGGAGGATCTGCAACACGCGGTCGAGCTTGGCGCGCGAGGTGAACAGCACGAGGTTGCCCGCGTTCCAGTCCAGGTGCTTCGCCAGCCACTCGGACACCTCGCGTGCGTGGCCTTCGCGATCGTCCGGCAGCGTCTTCAACGCGGGTACTTCGAGCGTCGCCTGTTTCTCGAGATCGAACGGGGAGGGCAGGCTGATCGTCACTGCTTCGTTGGGCAGACCGACCGAATCGGCGAAGCCGCGGAAATTGCCGCCCGCGCTCAACGTCGCGGAAGTCATCACCACGGCGGACGCGTTATCCCAGAGGACGCTGCGCAGCAACCCGCCGGCCGACACGGCCGACGCATGGCAGACCAGTTGCTGGTCCGGCGTCATGCTGACCCAGCGTGCGAGTGGCGGACCGTTCTCGCGATCGTCCGTGGACCAGGCGTACCAGGTGCGCACCTGCCGATCGAGGCGTTCCAGTGCGACACCGAGTTCACGCGACAGCGCTTCCTGTGTCGGACCGCCTGCCTCCATCTCGACAACGGTGCGGCGCACGGTGCGCAGCCAACGCTGGATGTCCTTGGTGATGAGGTGCAAGTGCTCGGCGTGCATCTTCCAGTTCTCCGGAAGCTGCCCCAGCGACGCGCGGAACACGGGTTCGGTTTCGTTCGACGATGGCGTCCACGACAGGCGGATCTCGCGTTCGATCTCTTCCAGCGCGTTGGACATCGCCAGCATCTTCTCGTCGCCCGCTTCGAGCGTGAGATTGCCGATGCTTTCCTTGTCGGTGAGCGAATACGCGCCGTGAACCTGGTTCTGCAGGCGGCCGATGCGGCGCACGGCGGTGGCGAGATGCACGTCGGCGGCGCCGCGATCGATCGCCTTGCCGGGTACGTGGTGCGCTTCGTCGAAGATGTACAGCGTCTCCTCCGGCTTGGGCAGGATCACGCCACCAAAGGTATCTTCGTCGCGCGGCATCGTCAGGTCGGCCAGCACCAGGTCCTGGTTCGCCACGACGATGTCCGCCTCGCCGATGGCGCGGCGCGCGACGAAGAAAGGGCACACGGCAAAGGCGCCACACTTGCGTCCAGTGCAACCACCGGCGCTGGTGGTGACCATGCCGCGCACCAGGTCGGACAGCGGCTCGGGGCTGGTGTCGATATCGCCGTTCCACTCACGCGATTCGAAGGCCTTGCCAAGTTTCTCGATCGCCTTGGTGTCGCGTTCGGCGGGCGGTCGAGACCACAGCGCGAGGTCGGCATCGAATTCGAACCCGCCTTGCGCGGAAGGCTCCGCGCCGGCCATGCGCAGGTTGCGCGGGCACAAGTAGCGCGCGCGGCCCTTGGCAAGCGCCACCTTGGCTTCCACGCCACACAGGGTGAGGTATTGCGGGATGTCGCGCTGGACGAGCTGCTCCTGCAGCGCCACCGTCGCGGTCGCGATCACCAGCTTTTTCTTCTGCGCGCGAGCTACCTCGAGTCCGGCGATGAGATACGCCATCGACTTACCGGTACCGGTCGGCGCCTCGATCACGGCCGCCCCGGCGGGCTCGGCGAGCGCCTTGGCCACTTCGGCAATCATCTTCAGCTGCGAGGCACGGCCGCGGAACCCCGCAAGGCCGTCCTTCAGCCGCGCGTAGGCGGCGCGGATCGCGGCTTTGGTGTCGTCGGTGAGCATGGGATGGGCGCGAGAACAGGCAGGGCAACCTTGCAAGGTTACCCTATCGACGTCTCAGCCCACGAGGCTCAGGCGTGACGGTTCATTCCCGCCGGAGGCGTGTTGGAGCCGGCGACCAGGCCGGCGACGACGAAAGTATGTTCTTCCCACGAGCCATCCGCTTGCTGCACATGGATTTCCACGGGGCGGCCGAGGCTGTCGGAGAGGCCGGGGGCCAATGCTTCAGCGGCGGCGATGGCCTGCGCCTGCGAGGCGTAGCGGCCAACGGAGGAGGAGGCACGGCGTACGATCCACGGTCCCTGTGTCGATTCGCTGTACGGAATGAACAGTTGGGCGGAACTGGAAGCCATGGAAACCCTCGCTGCGGTGGGTGTGCCAGACGAACGAGGCCGCTGTCGCGGCCCCGTTGCTGACGCTACGCCGAAACGGCTAAAAAACCCGTTAACCCTTGGTGCGCAAGGCTTTTGAGGCGATTTCGGCGCGCCGGAAGCAGTCCGGGGCGTGGCTGTTGATGAGGCCGGTGGCCTCCATCCAGGCGAAGACGATGGTCGGGCCCACGAAGGTGAAGCCGCGCTGGCGAAGGGTCCTGGAGATCTTCTCGGACAGCGGGCTGTTGGGCGGCACGGGCCCCTCCCAGGCGATGGGCTCGCCATCGACGAAGTCCCAGGCGAAACGGGCGAAGTCCGCGCCCGCCTCGCGCATCGCCACATACGCCTTCGCATTGCGGATGCTCGCCTCGATCTTGCTGCGGGAGCGGATGATCCCGGCATCGGCCAGCAGGCGCTCGACCTCGCGATCCCCGTACGCGGCAACCTTGTCCGGATCGAAGCCGTCGAAGGCCCGGCGGAAACCGTCGCGGCGGGCGAGGATCGTGCGCCAGGACAGCCCGGCCTGGAAGCCGTCGAGGATCAGTTTCTCCCAGAGCTTGCGGCTGTCGCGCTCGGGCACGCCCCATTCGCGATCGTGGTAATCGCGCATGAGTTCATCGGCGTCGCCCCAGGCGCAGCGGATGCGGCCATCAGTCACCCGGCGAAACCCAGGTAGTCCAGCTTGCCCACGCCGACACCGTTATGGCGGAGGATGTCGTACGCCGTGGTGACGTGGAAGAAGAAGTTGGGGATGGCGAAGGTGAGCAGGTACGACGCGCCGGTGAACTGGTGCTCGGCTTCCTTGAACTTGCGCGTGATCTCGCGTCCGGCGCCGGCTTCGAGGGCCGCCCGGTCCACCGACTCTATCCATGCCACGGTCGCGTCGATGCGTTTGCGCAGGTCGTTGATGCTCGTCTCGTTGTCCTCGAACGACGGGGGCTGCACGTCGCCCAAGCGGGCGATGGCGAACTTGGCCGTGTCGCTGGCGCGCTGCACCTGGCCCGCGAGATTGAGCATGTCCGGTGCGAGCCGTGCCTCGACCAGCGCGTCGCCACCATGCGCCTCGGCCTTGGCGAGAAGCTCGGAGAGGACGCGGAAGCCGCGGACGAAGACGGGGGCGGAAGCGTCGTAGGTGGAGATGCTCATGACGGTGGGGCCTTTTTGGGGTGGGCGGACCGGATCGATCCGCGAATCTTGCCAGATCGCGGGAAAGCCTTCCCCCTGACGATGGGCGGTAGGCATACCCTCGCGCTGGGTCTACCATCGGCCGCTTACCCACCGAACCCGCGGGTCCCCATGCCGCCACTCGATGCCACGACTTCCGCCACCGACGCCATCGTCGCGATTCGCGGGCTGTCCAAGACCTACAAATCAGGATTCCAGGCGCTCAAGCGCGTGGACCTGGAAATCCGCCGCGGCGAGATCTTCGCCCTGCTTGGCCCCAATGGCGCTGGCAAGACGACGCTGATCAGCATCGTGTGCGGCATCGTCAATGGCAGCGAGGGCACGGTCACCGTCGACGGCCACGACATCGCCCACGACTACCGGGCGTCGCGCGCCCTGATCGGCCTGGTGCCGCAGGAGCTTTCCACCGACGCCTTCGAAACCGTCTGGGCCACCGTCAAATTCAGCCGCGGCCTGTTCGGCAAGGCGCCGGATCCGGCGCACCTGGAGAAGATCCTGCGCGAGCTCTCGCTCTGGGAGAAGCGCGATTCCAAGATCATGACCTTGTCCGGCGGCATGAAGCGTCGCGTGCTGATCGCCAAGGCGCTGGCGCACGAACCCCGCGTGCTCTTCCTGGACGAGCCGACGGCGGGCGTCGACGTGGAGTTGCGTCACGACATGTGGCAAATGGTTCATCGCCTGCGCGAATCGGGTGTCACCATCATCCTCACGACGCACTACATCGAGGAAGCCGAGGAAATGGCCGACCGCATCGGCGTGATCAACCGCGGCGAGCTGGTCCTCGTGGAAGAGAAGCACACCCTGATGCGCAAGCTGGGCAAGAAACAGCTGTCGCTGCAGTTGCAGACGCCCTTGCAGGCGGTGCCCGAAGGCCTAGCCCACTGGCCGCTCGAACTGTCGACCGACGGTAGTTGCCTCACCTACACCTTCGACACCCAGGGAGATGACACCGGCATCGCCGAACTGCTGCGCAAGCTCGGTGCGCTCGGCATCGACTTCAAGGACCTGCATTCGAGCGAGAGTTCGCTCGAGGACATCTTCGTGAGCCTCGTGAGGTCGCGCGCATGAACTTCTACGCGATCCGCGCCATCTATCGTTTCGAAATGGCCCGCACCTTCCGCACGCTGATGCAGAGTATCGCGTCGCCGGTGCTGTCCACGTCGCTGTACTTCGTCGTGTTCGGCGCCGCCATCGGTTCACGGATGGGCGATGTCGGTGGCGTGAGCTACGGCGCCTTCATCATCCCCGGCCTGATCATGCTGTCGTTGCTCAACGAGAGCATTTCCAATGCGTCGTTCGGCATCTACATGCCGAAGTGGGCCGGAACGATCTACGAACTGCTTTCGGCACCTGTCTCTTACGTGGAAGTGGTGCTGGGCTATGTCGGCGCCGCGGCGACCAAGTCGGTGATTCTCGGCTTGCTGATCCTCGTGACGGCGCGACTGTTCGTGGCCTACGAGATCCAGCATCCGTTCTGGATGGTGGCTTTCCTGCTGCTCACCGCGGTCACCTTCAGCCTGTTCGGTTTCATCATCGGCCTGTGGGCGGACGACTTCCAGAAGTTGCAGGTGGTGCCGCTGATGGTGATCACGCCGCTGACCTTCCTGGGTGGCAGTTTCTACTCCATCTCGATGCTGCCACCGGTGTGGCAGAAGATCACGCTGTTCAACCCGGTGGTGTATCTGGTGAACGGATTCCGCTGGAGCTTCTACGGCAAGGCCGACGTGGACGTCGTCGTCAGCGTGGGCGCGACGGTGGGCTTCCTGCTGGTCTGCCTGGGCGTGGTCTGGTGGATCTTCCGCACGGGCTGGAAGCTGAAGTCGTAACGTCCGAGTTCACGAACACATGTAGGAGCCGCTTCAGCGGCGATCCCGCGGCAGCGGGCTAGTCTTTGGCGAGCACCCATCGCCGCTGAAGCGGCTCCCACACAGGAGCGGGGCTCTTTTCAGCTGGGCTGGCTGGGGCAGGCCTGCCGTGTTCGGCAGGCCTTGGCGCATCCGGTCGATCAGACTTTGCCGATGAAATCGGACTTGCCCAGCACCACGCCTACGCCACGCAGGATCGCGTAAGCCGTGGTGACGTGGAAGTACACGTTCGGCAGCACGAAACCGAGCAGGTAATCCTGGCCCTTGAAGTGCTGCTCGCCGCTGCGCATCTTGAGCACGATGTCGCGGGTTTCGCTGCCGTCGATCTGCTCGGGCTTGAACGAGTTGAGCATGCCGATCACCGTCGCGATGCGGGCCTGCAGTTCCTCGAAGCTGGTCTCGTTGTCTTCCATCTTCGGTGCTTCTTCGCCGGCCAGGCGGAAGCCCGCGCCCTTGGCCATGTCGGTGGCGATCTGCACCTGGCGGATCAGCGGGAACATGTCCGGAGTGATGCGCGTGTTCAGCAGCACTTCGGGTGCGATGTTGCGCTCGGCGGCATGGGCGGCACCCTTGGCGAGCACGCCGGAGAGGTTGGTCAGCGTGCGCACGAGGACAGGCACGCAGGTCTGGTACATGGTGATGGACATGGGGTTGTAGCTCTTCCGTGGAGAGCGGCCGGGCCGGCCGCGGCGGCGTATTGTGCGGCGTCGTTGACGACACGTCGACGTCAGCGGTTAGGATGGCCCCATGAGCCCACCGGACGCGCCCCTCTCACGCACCGAAGCCGCCTTGCGGGCCACCCGGCTGCGCCGCGCGCAGCAGGCACTGGACAGGATGTTCCGCTCTCTCCCGCTGGGACGGAGGATACGCACCGGCGCCTTCATGGCCCTGAAGACCGTGCTCTCCGCGTGGGTCGCCTACACGATCGGGCAGGCCCTGCACACGGAGCAGGCTTTCTGGGCGGCGATCAGCGCCGTCGCGGTCACGCAGCCGCATTTTGGCGACACGCAAGGCGCGGGTCGGGACCGCTGCCTCGGGACCGCGTTCGGCGGTATCGCCGGCCTGCTCGGACTATGGATCGGCGGCACCGGCGACATGCTTTCCTTCGCCCTGGCGCTCGCGCTGGTGACGCTGGCTTGCTGGACGGCCAACGCAGGTCCCGCCGCGCGCATCGGTGGCATCACCACCGCCATCGTGCTCCTGGTGCCGAGCACGGGACCACGCTGGGAGATCCCGCTCTATCGCCTGGGCGAGGTCATCCTCGGCACGTTGTGCGCGCTGGTCATCGGCTGGCTGGTGTCCTGGCTGGAAGAGCGTGCGGAGCACAAACCCGACCCGGAGCTGCCATGACGCCGCGCACCCGCCACCGCGAGAAACACCGGCTCGACCGTATCGGCTGGCTGCGTGCCGCCGTGCTCGGTGCGAACGACGGCATCCTGTCCACCGCGAGCCTCCTGGTCGGTGTCGCCTCCGCCGCGCAGGCGGGAACCGCCGACATCATGGTCGCGGGCGTGGCGGGATTGGTCGCTGGCGCGATGTCCATGGCGGCGGGGGAATACGTGTCGGTGCGCTCGCAGGCCGACAGCGAGAAGGCCGAACTGGCGCTGGAATCGCGCGAGCTTCGCGACGATCCCACGGGAGAGCACAAGGAACTGACCGAGATTTATGTCCGCCGCGGACTGGACCGTGACCTCGCCCATCGCGTGGCCGAACAGCTGATGGCGCATAACGCGTTGGAAGCCCATGCACGCGATGAACTGGGGTTATCGGTGACGACCGCCGCGCGACCGTTGCAGGCCGCCGCGGCATCGGCGGTGAGTTTCGCCAGCGGCGCGATCCTGCCGATCCTCGCTGCGGCGTTCTCGCCACGCGATCGCATCGCCGTGGTCACGGTCGCCGTGTCCCTGGTCGCCCTAGCGGTCCTCGGTGCGGTATCCGCCGGCATGGGCGGGGCGAACATCGGTCGCGGCGTCCTGCGCGTGGTGTTCTGGGGCGCGGCGGCGATGGCGCTGACGGCGCTGGTGGGGCACGTCTTCGGCGTGGCCGCCTAGGGTCGTTGAAGCGGAACGTCAGCCGACGACGCAGCGATTGCGTCCGCCGTTCTTCGCCGTATACAGCGCTAGGTCTGCGCGGTCGAACACCGCCTGCGGCGTGTCGCCCGCCTGGAACTGGGTCAGGCCGATCGATGCAGTGACGCGTACAGGCTGGCGGCTGGCGTGGAACGCGAGATGCTGGATCTTCCCGCGCAGGCGCTCGCACACCTGCAACGCTTCCACTTCATCCGCACCGTCGAAGATCACGATGAATTCTTCGCCGCCGTAGCGCGCCACGAAATCACACGGACGAACGTGCTTCAGCAGCGCCTGCCCGATGATGCGCAGCACGGCGTCACCCGCGGTATGCCCGTAGGTGTCGTTGATGCTCTTGAAGTGATCGATGTCGATCGCCGCGATGCTGAGTGGCCGCGTCGTCGCCTGCCAGCTTTCGTAGGCCGCCTCGATCCGCTTCTCGTACGCGAGCCGGTTGGGCATGCCGATCATCGTGTCGGTCTGCGCCAGTTCGTGCTCGCGTTCGAGTGAGCGCTGCAATGTGTTGCGTTCGGTTTCCAGCTGTTCGATGCGCTGGCGCATCCGTTCCGCGCGCTCGCGATACGCCGTGAGGCGAATGCCTTCGCGGTCGCGGAAGTCGCGGAAGCACAGCGTGATCGTCTCGAGGCTCTCGTTGACGCGTTCGCGCAGCTCGTGCACGTCGTCGATCTCGAGCGCGGCCTCGCCGAGCAAGCGCATTTCGTGCGCCACCGACGCATCCAGGGCCTGTCCATTCGCTTCGCCCGTCGACTGGTCGGCCAGCTCGCGGGACATGTACTGGCTCATCTCGTCGAGGCGGCCGGTGACATGGCGGAGCACGGCCTGCAAGGCGTCGATCTCGCGCTGCAACCCGATGCGCTGTTCGTTGACGAGGTCGGCGAGGCGATCGCCGCAGGCGGCCAGGGCGACGAGATCGCCCGCGTCGGCCACGTCGTGGCGAAGGTCGTTGGCGCGGTCGGCGAGGCGTGGCAGCACCACGATGCGGTCGACCAGCCGGCTGAGCGAGGACTGCACGGACGAACCGTGTTCCGTGCGCTGCGGCCGGGTGATCGGGATGGAGCGTTCGTCGTTCACGCCACGGGGGCGCGCCCCGAGGCTGTTGATCGCCTCGGAGAGGCCGTTCACCAGCGGCTCGAGCGCCATGGGTTCCATCGGCCCGTTCAGGGCGGCGGAAAGGCGCTCGAGATG
>DATNJP010000408.1:0-16636 GCA_035603855.1 Luteibacter sp.
ACTACAGCGACGACGAATTGCGCGACCTCATCGGTCATTTCAACCGCTACGGCATTCCGCTCGACGTGCTTGTCATCGACATGGACTGGCACCGCACGGACGGTCTTTCGTGGGTACACCCGAAGAAGGACGTCAACGGCCAGAGCATGGGCTGGACGGGCTATACGTGGAACCGCAGCCTGTTCCCCGAACCGGGGCGCCTGCTGAAGTGGCTTGGCGAGCAAGGCCTGAAAACCACGCTGAACCTGCATCCGGCCTCCGGCATCCTTCCGCACGAAGATGCATACAAGGACTTCATGGCGGCGCTCAAGGCGGACCCTGCCAAGCCGCTGCCGTTCGAAGCGGCCGATGCGGCGTACATGGCGGCGTACTTCCAGACCGTGCTCGATCCCCTGCATGCGATGGGCGTGAGCTTCTGGTGGCTCGACTGGCAGCAGTGGAAAGAATCGAAGGCCCTGCCTGGCCTGTCGAACACGTGGTGGCTCAACCATGTGTTCTTCACCCACATGCAAGAGCAAGGCAAGGAACGCGCATTGATCTATCACCGCTGGGGCGGCCTCGGTAACCACCGTTACCAGGTGGGTTTTTCGGGCGATTCGATCATCTCGTGGGCCTCGCTGGCCTTCCAGCCGCGCTTCACCGCCACTGCGTCGAACGTGTTGTATGGCTACTGGAGCCACGACCTGGGTGGCCACACGTTCCGCGACGAAAGCGATCCGGCCACGCGCCGCATCGATCCCGAGCTGTACATCCGCTGGATGCAGTTCGGCGCGTGGAGCCCGATCATGCGCACGCATACCACCAAGAATCCCAACCTGACGAAGGAACCGTGGCGCTTCGCGCCCTCGGAATTCGATGCGCTGCGCGATACCGTGCTCACGCGTTACACCTTCCTTCCGTACACGTACACGATGGGCCGGAAGGCATACGACACGGGCATCTCGCTCGTGCGACCCATGTACTACGCGTGGCCGGACAGCGACGAAGCCTACAAGGCCAGCGGCGAATACATGTTCGGCGACGACATCCTGGTCTCGCCGGTGACCGCCGCCGTCGATGCCAATGGTTTCGCCACCCATGAAACGTGGCTGCCGTCGGGCGACTGGTTCGACACGTCGCGGGGTAGCGTGGTGAAGGGTGGTCGCACGTTCAATGGCGCCTATCGTCTCGCCGATGTGCCCGTCTTCACCCGCGCCGGGGCCATCATTCCGACCAACACGGATCCGACGGTGAGCGTGGCCCACGATGGCGGCGCGCGCACGATCCGCGTCTATCCGGGTGGCAATGGCAAGGCCGAACTGTACGAAGACGCGGGCAACGACGAGGGCTATCGCGGCGACGCCTTCGCCCGTACCACGCTTTCGTCCGAGTTCTCCAAGGGCAAGCTCCGCGTGCGGATCGCGCCGCGGACCGGCAGCTACCCGGGCATGCCCTCGTCACGCCAGTGGTCCGTGGACGTGATGGCCTCGGCGATGCCGGCGAGCGTCTCGGTGGATGGCGTGGCGCTCACGCGTTCGGACGATGCGAAGCCCGGTACCTGGCGTCTCAGTGGCAAGGACCTCACCCTGCACGTGAACCTTCCCGCCCACGACTATGACCAGGCCCAGGTCATCGAGGTGACGTGGCCCGCGAACGCACCGGACATCAACGGCCTGGTCGGCCAGATGCGCGATGTACGCGAGGCGGTGGCGTGGCTGAAGGCGCACTGGGACGACGTGAACGGCGTGCCCGACGCGGTCTCGCTTGCCGCGCAGGCCGACCTCCTGATCGACTACCACCCGGAGCATTTCGCGGAGGAAGTCGCGGCGTTCCGTAAGCGCTATGCGCAGCTGGACAAAGCGCTGGAGGAGGGCGGCGTGCCTGCCGACATGCGCGCGACGTTCAAGGCCCGGCTGGGTACGAACCGCTGATCGAACGTGGCGCGCCGGCATCGCTGCCGCCGCGCCACGCCGGCCCTGGAGCCGGCCCCGCATGGCCCTTGATACGGTCTTGATACCGGCGCCCCCAACCCTGCGCCGTCTTTAGGCGTGACTGCCTAGCATCTGCCTTCTCTCAATGGCGGATGCACTTCCATGACATGGCTCGGTCTGCTCCTCACGGCAGGTCTTTTCGCGTACCTCATCTTCGCCCTGGTCAAACCGGAGCGCTTTTGAGCGCGCCGCACCTGACCAGTCGCATTCCGGGATTCCTATGAACGACCTCGTCTTTATCGTCGTGGCCGCTGTCTTCTTTCTCGTCACGGTGGCGTTCGTCGTCGCCCTGGACAGGATCTGAGGGACGGCCATGACTTTCGATCTTGCGCAATTCGTCCTCGTCCTTGCTGTCATGACCGCCCTGGTGGCCGTCATGGGACGCTGGCTACACCGTGTGTTCACCGGCGACGGCCACGCCGTGCCGGAACGTCTTACCTACCGCGTGCTGGGTGTCGACCCGCGCGAGGCCATGTCGTGGAAGCGGTATGGACTGGCGCTCGTGCTGAGCAACGCGGCCATGATGTTCCTCGGCTACGTGCTGCTGCGTATCCAGGACCGCCTGCCGTTCGACTCGCTGGGTCGTGCCGCTCAGACGCCGGACCTCGCATTCAACACGGCGGCGTCTTTCATCACCAACACCAACTGGCAGTCGTACGGCGGCGAGAGCAGTCTTTCCAACTTCTCGCAGATGGCCGTCATCACCTTCCTGATGACCGTGAGCGCGGCGACCGGTGTCGCTGGCTGCGCGGCCTTCATTCGTGGCCTGAGCCGGAAGAGCGCACACGACCTCGGCAACTACTGGGTGGATTTCACCCGCGTGGTCTACCGCGTGTTGCTGCCGGTCTGCTTCGTGCTGGCCCTGGTCTACGTATGGCAAGGCATGCCGCAGACGCTGCTGAGCGAACAGGTCGTCACGACCCTCGAAGGTGCAACACAGCATCTCGTCACGGGTCCGGTGGCGAGCCTGGAAGCGATCAAGCACATCGGCACCAACGGTGGCGGCTTCTTCAGCATGAACGCGGCACATCCGTTCGAAAACCCGACACCGCTGACCAACACGCTGCACATGCTGGCGATGATGCTGATCCCGTCCGCACTGACCTATGCGTTTGGCAGCATGTTGCTTCGGCGTCGCCAAGGCTGGGCGTTCCTTGCCGCCTTCGTCGTGATGTTCGTCGGCTTCCTCGCGATCGTCTATCACGCGGAACAGCAGGGTAACCCGCTGCTGGCCGCGGCGGGTGCCGACCAGCAATGGAGCGCGTTGCAGTCGGGCGGCAACATGGAAGGCAAGGAGCTGCGCTTCGGTATCGCGCAGACCTCATCCTTCATCGCCGTGACGACGGCGGCGACGACGGGTTCGGTGAACGCGATGCACGATTCGCTGACACCGATGGGTGGCCTGGTGCCGCTCGCGCTGATGATGATGAACGATGTATTCGGTGGCGTCGGCGTCGGCTTCATCAACCTCATCGCGTTCGCCGTCCTCACCGTGTTCCTTGTCGGCATGATGATCGGGCGCACGCCGGAGTTCCTTGGCAAGAAGATCGAGGCACGCGACATCAAGCTCGTGATGCTGGCCGTGCTGGCGCATCCCGCCTGCATCCTTGGCTTCACCGCTTTGTCGGCGGTATGGCCGACCGCCACGGCCAGCCTGAACAACAGCGGCCCGCATGGCTTCAGCGAACTGCTGTACGCGTATACCTCGGGCACGGCGAACAATGGTTCCGCCTTCGCGGGCCTCAACGCGAACACGCCGTTCTTCAACCTGACGATTGGCCTGGCGATGCTGTTCGGGCGCTATTTCACCCTGCTTCCCATGCTCGCCATGGCGGGCGCGCTGGCGGCGAAGAAGACCGTCCATGAAGGCCCGGGCACGCTGCCCACGGCGACACCGCTGTTCACCGGCCTGTTGATCTTCGTGATCATCGTCGTCGGCGGTCTCACCTTCCTGCCGGCCCTCGCGCTGGGACCCATCGTCGAACATCTTTTGATGTCGGCGGGCACCACTTTCTGAGGACTTGCACATGGTTGAGCTCACATCGAATCCTCCGTCCGGTGGGCGGAGCCATGCCGGCCTGGTCCGGCCCGTCCTGGTCTCGTCGCTTCTCTTCATGCTGGTGACCGGCCTTGCCTACCCACTGGCGACGACAGGCGTGGCGAACCTGCTGTTTCCCACGCAGGCCGGCGGCAACCTGATCGCGTCCCACGGGAAAGCCGTGGGCTCCGAGGTCATAGGCCAGGACTTCCAGCGACCGGACTATTTCCACCCGCGTCCCAGCGCGACGCTCGGTGCCGATCCCGCCGCACCCGACAAGACCATCGACCAGCCGTACAACGCGGCATCGAGCGGCGCGAGCAATCTCGGCCCGACCAGCAAGAAGCTGGTCGACCAGGTCACGGCGCGCGTCGCGGCGTATCGCCACGACAACGCACTGGCCACCGACGCGCCAGTTCCTGTCGACGCGGTGACCGCGTCAGGTTCGGGCCTGGACCCGGACATCTCCGTCGCCAACGCGCGCTTGCAGGCCCCACGCGTCGCGCGCCTCCGGAAGCTGCCGCTCGAGCGCGTGCAACAGCTGGTCGCGAGCCAGACCACGCCGCGACAGCTTGGTCTGCTGGGCGAGCCGCGCGTGAACGTACTGCGCCTCAATCTTGCCCTGGACGCGCTGTCGTCCCCGGCATCCACCACACGTTGAATCGAGACAGATAGCCATGACCGCGTTCGAGCCCACCGTACCCGAGAACCGCACGCCACCGTTGGCCGCGACGCCCGGGTGGGCGTCCGTGATCCGGGACGCCTTCCTCAAGCTGTCGCCGCGAACACAGTGGCAGAACCCGGTGATGTTCGTCGTCTACCTCGGCAGCATCGTCACGACGATCCTCGGCATCCAGGCGCTACGCGGACACGCCGATGCGCCGGCCGGCTTCATCTTCGCCATCGCCGTCTGGCTGTGGTTCACCGTGCTCTTCGCCAATGGCGCCGAAGCCCTGGCCGAGGGTCGCGGCAAGGCGCAGGCGGCCGCACTGCGCGCGGCGAAGCAGCGCGTGCATGCCAAGGTGCTGAGGGAGCCGCGCAAGGATTCGCACTGGCATGTCGCCTCGAGCGAAGAACTCGTCGCCGGCACCTTCGTGCTGGTCGAGGCTGGCGAGATGATCCCCGCCGACGGTGAGGTGCTCGAAGGCGTCGCATCGGTCGACGAATCGGCGATCACCGGCGAATCGGCACCCGTGGTCCGCGAAGCGGGCGGCGACTTTTCATCGGTCACCGGCGGCACGCGTGTCCTGTCGGACTGGATCGTCATGAAGGTCACGGCGAATCCCGGCGAGGCCTTCCTCGACCGCATGATCGCGATGGTGGAAGGGGCTCGCCGTGGCAAGACGCCGAACGAGATCGCCCTCACGATCCTGCTCGTCGCCCTCACGATCATCTTCCTGATGGTTTGCGCGACGCTGCTGCCGTTCTCCAGCCTCAGCGCCGTGCTGAGCGGCGGTGGCGGCACGGTGAGCCTCACCGTGCTCATCGCTCTGCTGATCTGCCTCATCCCGACCACGATCGGCGCGCTGCTCTCGGCCATCGGCATCGCCGGCATGAGCCGCATGCTCAAGGCGAACGTCATCGCGATCTCCGGCCGCGCGATCGAAGCGGCGGGCGACGTCGACGTGCTTCTGCTGGACAAGACCGGCACGATCACGCTCGGCAACCGCGAAGCGACCCGCTTCATCGCCGCCGAAGGCATCGAGCAGACCGAACTGGCCGAAGTGGCGCAGATGGCATCGCTGGCGGACGAGACGCCCGAAGGCCGTTCGATCGTGGTGTTGGCGAAGACGGCGTTCGGCCTGCGCGGCCGTGAATGGCACGACGCCCGCCCGGTCCCCTTCAGTGCGCATACCCGCATGAGCGGCGTGGACATCGGCGACCGCGCGATCCGCAAGGGTGCCGCCTCGGCGATCCGCGCCCACGTGCAGGCCCTCGGCGGCATTTTCCCCGACGACGTCGCCCGTGTCGTGGACCAGGTGGCGTCGCGCGGCGCGACACCCCTGGTGGTGGCCGACGGAAGGCGCGTGCTCGGTGTCATCGAACTCAAGGACATCGTGAAGGGCGGCATCAAGGAACAGTTCGCCCGGTTGCGCACGATGGGCATCAAGACCGTCATGATCACCGGCGACAACCGCCTGACGGCGGCGGCCATCGCCGCGGAAGCCGGCGTGGACGACTTCCTGGCGGAAGCGACGCCGGAGGAAAAGATGAACCTGATCCGGCGTTACCAGTCGGAAGGCCATCTCGTGGCGATGACCGGCGACGGCACCAACGACGCACCGGCACTCGCCCAGGCCGATGTCGCCGTGGCGATGAACAGCGGTACGCAGGCGGCGAAGGAAGCCGGCAACATGGTCGACCTGGACTCGAATCCGACCAAGCTGCTGCAGGTCGTCGAGGTAGGCAAGCAGATGATCATGACGCGTGGCGCGCTGACCACCTTCAGCGTCGCCAACGACCTGGCGAAGTATTTCGCGATCATCCCGGCCGCGTTTGTCGCGACGTATCCATCGCTGGGCGCGCTCAACGTCATGCACCTGCACAGCCCGACCTCGGCGATCCTCTCGGCGGTGATCTTCAACGCCCTGATCATCGTCGCGCTGATCCCGCTGGCCCTGCGCGGCGTGCGCTATCGCCCGGCTTCGGCGCAGCGGCTGCTGTCGCGCAACCTGCTGGTCTATGGCGTGGGTGGCCTCATTGCGCCGTTCATCGGCATCAAGCTGATCGATGTCCTGCTGGCATCCATGATGTGACGTACCGCGCGTATCATGTGCCATCCTCGACGTAGATCGGTGGCACGACGATGAATGGTGACAGGTCGCGTGGCGGCTCCCGCGCCGCCGCGCTCATGTTGGCGACACTCGCCTGTGCATTGACCACCGCGGTGGCCTCGCTGCTGCTGCGCGTGTTCGACCTGTCGAACGTCGTGATGTTGTTCCTGCTCACGGTGGTGCTCGTCGCGCTGCGCTGGGGGCGTGCCGCCGGCGCACTGGCGGCGCTGCTCAGCGTCGCCAGCTTCGACTTCTTCTTCGTGCCGCCGGTGATGTCCTTCCACGTCTCCGACACGCAGTACATCTTCACCTTCGCGTTGATGCTCGTCGTCGCCCTGGTCACGGGTCAGCTCGCCGCGCGCCTGCGTGCGGAGGCGGTCACGGCGACGGCCGGCGAGCGCCGCGCAACCACCCTGGCGCGCATCGCGCGCGACCTTTCGGCAGCCACCGTGCACGAACATATCGATACCTTGTGCGTATCCACCATCGCGCCGCTTTTCGCGGCGCGCGGCGCACTGGTGCTGCCCAATGCCACCGATCGGGTGATCGCGGACGACACCGGCTTCGTCGATGCCAGCGTGGCGCAGTGGGTCTACGACAACGCGGAAGGCGCGGGCCCCGGAACAGCGACGCTCTCGGCAAGTGGCGCTTGCTACCTTCCGCTGGTCGCGCCGCTGCGCACGCGTGGCGTGCTCGTATTGCTGCCGGCGGCGAACACGCATTGGGAGCCGGACGAACGGCGTCTGCTCGATGCGTGTTGCGCACTCGTCGCCCTCGCGCTGGAGCGCATCCACTTCGTGGACGTGGCACGTGAAACGCAGGTACGGATGGAAGGCGAGCACTTGCGCAATGCCTTGCTGGCCGCGGTGTCGCACGATCTGAAAACACCGCTGACCGCGATCAGCGGCTTGGCGGAAACCCTGGAATCAGGCAATGGCCTCGCGGCCGCCGAGCGCGACGTGGTGGCACGGGCTATCCGGCACCAGATCCAGCAACTGCAGCAACTGGTCAGCAACCTGCTGGACCAGGCGCGCATGCAGAACGACGGCGTGCGACTCGACCGCCAGTGGCACTCGCTCGACGAGATCGTCGGCAGCGCCCTGGTGAGCGCGCATTCGTCGATCGGGGATCGCGTCGTGAACACCGATATCGCGCCCACGCTACCGCTCGTCGAGCTGGACGCGATCCTGTTCAAACGCGTGCTCGTGAACCTGCTCGACAATGCCGCGAAGTACACGCCCTCCGATGCCGTGATCTGGATCCGTGCGGCGGCCATGGGTTCGACCCTGTATGTGTGGATGGACGATGAAGGCCCGGGGCTGCCAGCCGACATCGCGTCCGGCGCCTTGTTCGAGCCCTTCACGCGCGGCACGACGGAATCGACGATCAGCGGCGTCGGTCTTGGACTGGCGCTGTGTCGAAGCATCGTCGTCGCCCATGGCGGAACCATCTGGGCAAGCCAGCGCGCGCCCCACGGTGCCCGTTTCGAGATCCGGCTGCCGCTGGGCACTCCCCCTGTTATCGAAAGCGAACCACTGATATGAACAAGCCACGCATCCTGGTCGTCGAGGACGAGACGGACATCCGTCACTTCATCCGGCTGGCCCTCGAGCGCGAAGAGATGACTGTGTTCGAGGCGGGCAACGTGCAGCAGGCCCGCATCGACGCGGCCAGCCGCCAACCCAGCCTGATCATCGTCGACCTGGGTCTGCCCGATGGCGACGGCAAGGACCTGATCCGCGATGTGCGTGGATGGTCGCAGGCCCCGGTCATCGTGCTGTCGGCCCGCGACCGCGAACAGGAAAAGGTGGATGCCCTGGAAGCGGGTGCGGACGACTACCTGGTCAAGCCGTTCGGCGTGCCGGAACTGGTGGCTCGCGTGCGCGCCTTGCTTCGCCGCTCGAACCTCGTGGCGCGCGAAGGGGCGGAGGCATCCGTGGCCAGCTTCGGCGCGGTGCGCGTGGACCTGGCGACGTACGAGGTGAGCCGCCATGGCGAGCCCGTGCACCTGACGCCGATCGAATTCCGGCTGGTCGCCGCGTTGATCCGCGGGCAGGGCAAGGTGATGACGTATCGACAGCTGTTGCTGGACGTCTGGGGGCCGGGATACATCGACCGGCCGCACTACGTGCGCGTCTACATGGCGAACCTGCGGCAAAAGCTGGAGGAGGATCCGACCCGCCCGCGCCATCTGGTCACGGAGTTGCAGGTCGGATACCGCCTCGCGGGGCTTGCCTAGAACGTCGCCTTGATCGAGGCGACGGTATGGGCGTGGTAGATGTCGCCCGCATCGTGCGCGTTGGTGTTCCAGTAGCGAAGATCGAGCGACACGTGGTCGTTGATCGCATACGTCACGCCCGCGTTCCACGTGCGGTAGTTGAAGTCGCGACGCGCGCCGTTCTCGTCGACCAGGGCCTTCGATTCCGCCTGGCGGCCACCGGCGGCGGACACGCTCCACGACGAATCGAGGGCGATGGCGATGTTCGCTTCCTCGTAATGCGCGCGGCGGGTCACGCCCGGAAAGTCCGGTGAGCGGTACGTGGCGACGCCCAGCGTGACCGGCCCGAACGTGCGCGACACCTTCAGGTAACCCTCGGCATACGACTCGCGAAGATCGTGGGGCTGGTGGCTGTAGCCGTAGTAGATGTAACCGATGTCGAAGGTGAAACCGGCGAGCACCGGCCGCCATCCGCCATACAGGTCGACTTCCTGCCGGGTGGAGGGATCGCCCGACGGGCTGAAGTCCACGTTCGAGGTCCAGGCACCGACGTACAGCTGGTTCAGGTACGTGGCATCGACACCCGCGAAGCCCGAGCTGCCGCGGTCGGTCTGGCTGATGCCGCGGAAGATATAGTCGGACTGGGCGCCGACGTTATAGGTGACTTGCAGGTCGGGTGCCGGCGTGGAGGCTTCTTCGGCATGGGCAATGGTGATGCAGCCGACGGCCGCCAGGGTGGCCAGCAGGTAGGGGTAGCGCGCTTTCATGCTTTTCTTCCGCAGTTGAAGGTAGGCCGGCAGCACGCATGGCTGCCGATCTGGAACACCTGCAAATGCTAGGAATCGCGGTTTAAAGACGGCGCTGTGTTTCGCGCTGGTATCTCAAGATGCGATCAAGGGCCCGGACACACACCCTCGGAAACCCCCATGCAGCACCGATTGCCGCACCGCGCCTTGGCCCCCCGGCCGGGCACGCTAGAATTGGCCAACCCCGTGGGGGTGCAGCCAGCCCATGAAGATGCCCAGCGCCACCATGGCGATGAGCAGCAGGGACAGGCCGATGCGCCGGGTGAGGGCCCAGACCGTACGTTTGCTCTGGCCCTTGTCGGTCATCATGAAGAACAGCGCCTGCCCGAGGTTGAACAGCACCACCAGAAGCAGGATCACCAGCGCGTATTTGTAAATGGTTTCCACGTGACCGTTCCGCCCCATTTCGACAATCCGAGTATAGCGGTCACTGCGCAGGGTCTTGCATGACCTTTCTGCGCCGTCCGACGTGGTTCGCTGTCGCACTGACCGTGGTGGGCGTGCTGGCCTTCGTGCGCCTGGGCATCTGGCAGCTGGACAGGGCGAACGAGAAGGACGAGTTGCTGCGGCGCTTCGCCGCATCCGCGGTCGCCAGCGTGGAGGATTTCGGCATGGTGGCCGAGATGCCGCCGGAAGACCGCTATCCGCGCCTCGAGGTGCGCGGCGTGTTCGTGCCGGATCACTACTACCTGCTGGATGACCAGACTCACTCGGGGCAGGTCGGCGTGCATGTGTACGCGCCGTTTTCGCCGCATGGCCGCGATCCGTACCTGTTGGTGGACCTGGGCTTCCTCCCGAAGGAGTCGGGGGCGAATCCGCGCCTGCCGCCACTCCCCGCCGGGGAAACGACCGTTCACGGCCTGTACGTCCCGCCGCCGGGCGTGGGCATTCGTATGGGCGGTGACCGCCTGCCCCTGCAAAAGGGTGCGGAGAAGACCGTCGTCTACATGGATCTCAAGGAAATCGGCGCCGACCTGGGCCGCTCGCTGTATCCTCGCGTGCTCCTGCTGGATGCCGATCCGGCGAGCATCTACGCGCGCGACTGGACGCCGGGATTCATGCCGCCGGCCCGCCACCGCGCGTACGCCTTCCAGTGGTTCACCTTCGCCTTCGCGGCGCTGGTGATCTTTGTCCTCCTGCACCGCAAGCGACGCTAAGAAGCGGCCCGAGAGCTCATGACCGATCCCAACGTCCCGACCCCCAGACCGCGCAGCGGCCGCCTGAAACTGGTGCTGATCATGCTGGTGTTCCTGGCACCGATCATCGCTGCTGGCCTGCTCACGCTGTCCGGATGGCAGCCGCAGGGCAAGGGCAATGGCCAGCCCATCGTCCCGCAGCGCAGCGTGGCGGACGTGCGCGTGGACGTGGATGGCAAGCCCTGGGCCTGGCGCGATGTCGAGCCGCGCCTCACCCTGGTGGCCCTGCCGGGTCCCGATTGCGCGTCGCGCTGCCTGCAGACCCTGGCTCTGATGCGCAACGCACGCATCGTGCTCAATCGCAACGCCGATCGCCTTCGCCTGGTGTATCTCGGCACGGCGCCGACGTCGGCGGGCGCCGAGGGCGTCATGGTCGACTACAAGCTGGGCAACGACCCGGCGAACGCGTTCGGCGAATTCCGTCCCACCGAGCCGGACAGTGTCGCCGCCGTGCTCATTGAATCCAACGCCACCGCGCTCGCCTACTACCCGGCCGGCTTCGATCCGAGCGGCCTGCGCAAGGACCTGCAGAAGGTGATCCGCTGATGCCGCCGCGCACCGTGAAGATCCTGCGTACGCTAGCGCTGCTGGCCGCGCTGTTCGCCTTCTGCGTCGTGATGTTCGGGGCTTTCGTCCGGCTCTCCAACGCGGGCCTGTCCTGCCCCGACTGGCCGACCTGCTATGGCAAGGCCACCTGGCCGGGGCATGCGCAGGACATCGCCCAGGCGAACGAAGCCTTCCCCGATCGTCCCTATGAAACGCACAAGGCGTGGCGCGAACAGGTGCACCGTTTCCTTGCCGGCAGCCTGGGCGTGATGGTGCTGGCGATCGCGCTGATGGCTGCCTGGCGTCGCCGTTTCGCGACGGTCGCGGTGCTGCTGGCGGCCGTGTTCGCCGCCGTGGGCGTCGTCATGTACATGCGGGGCGAGCACGTCGTCTCGTCGTTCCTCTCCGCTCTGGCCATCGCGTTGCCGCTCGTGGCCGCGGCGACGCTCGATCGTCCGGGCGCGTGGAAGGTCGGCGTGGCGGCACTGGCCGTCATCATCTTCCAGGCCATGCTCGGCATGTGGACGGTGACCCTGCTGCTGAAGCCCATCGTGGTCATGGGCCATCTGCTGGGTGGCCTCGCGACCTTCGCCCTGCTGGCCTGGGTGGCGCTGCGCTGGTGGCGAGTGGGTACGCTTGACGATCGTTTCGCCGCGTTGCGCGTGCCGGTCGCAATCGGCATCGTCGTGCTGGTCTGCCAGATCGCCCTGGGCGGCTGGACGAGTTCGAACTATGCCGCGCTGGCCTGCGGCACCGATTTCCCGAAGTGCCTCGGCCAGTGGTGGCCGGCGACCGATTTCCCGCAGGCCTTCGTGCTCTGGCGCGGCATCGGCGTCAATTATGAAGGCGGCGTGCTCGACATGGCCGCGCGCAGCGCGATCCAGATCGCCCATCGCATCGGTGCGCTGGTGACCTTCTGCTATCTCGGCTGGCTGTCGCATCGGCTGGCCCGTGCCGGCCTGCGCAAGGCCGGTATCGCCGTCGCGGTGGTGCTGGTGGCGCAGGTGCTGCTCGGCATCGGCAACGTGCACCTCGGTCTGCCTTTGCCGGTAGCGACGGCGCACAATGGCGTCGCGGCGCTGCTGCTGTTCACCCTGTTGGTCGCATTGGCAAGCACGCAGCGCCTGCCTGCGACGGAGTCCCCGTGAGCATCCTCGGTCAATACCTCGAACTGACCAAGCCGCGCGTCGTCGCGCTGCTGGTTTTCTGCGCCGTCATCGGCATGTTCCTCGCCGTGGACACGAACGGTCAGCGCATGCTGCCCGGCTGGCACGCCGTGGTCTTCGGCACGCTGGGCATCTGGCTGGCGTCGGCCTCGGCGGCCGCGTTCAACCACCTGATCGACCAGCGCATCGACAAGCTGATGGCGCGCACCTCGCATCGTCCTCTGGCCACGGGCCAGCTCACGCCGATGCAGGTGTTCGTCTTCGCGATGGCCCTCGGCATCGTCTCGATGCTGGTCCTGGTGTTCCTGGTGAACATGCTCACCGCGGTGCTGACGTTCTTCTCGCTGATCGGTTATGCGGTGATCTACACGGCATACCTCAAGCGCGCGACGCCGCAGAACATCGTCATCGGCGGCATCGCCGGTGCCGCGCCGCCGATGCTCGGCTGGACGGCCGTGACCGATTCGCTGCACCCCTACGCGCTGCAGCTGCTGCTCATCATCTTCGTGTGGACGCCACCGCATTTCTGGGCGCTGGCGATCTTCCGCGTGGAGGACTATTCGCGTGCGCAGGTGCCGATGCTGCCGGTGACGCACGGCGTGACCTACACGCGCTGGCACATCCTGTTCTACACGATCCTGCTGTTCATCGTGACCTTGCTTCCGTTCTTCACCGGCATGAGTGGCTTGATCTACCTGTTCGGCGCGGTGGTGCTCGGCGCGGGATTCCTCTGGTATGCGATCCGCATGCTCAATCCGCCCGACGATCTCTTCGCGATGAAGATGTTCAACTATTCCATCGTCTACCTGATGGTGTTGTTCGCCTTCCTGCTCGCCGACCACTGGCTGGTCGATCCGGTGATCCAGACAGGCTTCCGCTTCGACCCGGTCGCCTGAGCGCGCACGGCGCGTTCCTACAACGCCGCCTGCAACCAGTGTGCGACGGCGGCGGGGTGTTCCAGGTGCAGATGATGGCCGCCGTCCATGTGCGTAACGCGGATGTCGTCGACGCAGTCGATGCGCACCTGCATGGCCTCGGGTTCGAGGTAGGGCGGATGCGGGCGCGCCAGAAGCAGCGACGTCGGTGCCGCGAGCCCCAGCAGTAGCGCCATCACCTGCGTTTCCGCGAGGCGGATCGCCGTGGGGCGGGACAGACGCGGATCGCTACGCCAGCTGTAACCGCCATCCACCTCGCGCAAACCGCGCTCGACGATAGGACGTGCCAGCGCGGCGTCCAGGCCGCTCGCGAGCGCGCGGGCGCGGGCCGCGTCGTCAATCTCGGGAAACACACGCAGCGGGCGATTGCCCACGGCCTTCACCGCCATGGCTTCGCGGAAGCGGTCGAGCGTGCGCGACCCGTCGTCGCCCAGCGGGCCAAGGCCCTCGATGAGCGCGAGGCCACGGATGCGTTCCGGCGCCGCGATCGCCACCAGGGTCGCCACCCCGGCACCCAGCGAATGGCCGAGCAGATGAAAGCGGGGCAGGGCCAGCGCGTCGACGGCCGCGATGACGGCGCGCGCGTAATCGACGTGTTGGTAGATGGTGCCCTCGGGAAGGTGCTGCGAATGCCCATGGCCAGGAAGGTCGAGCGCGATCACCTGGTAGCGGTCGGCCAACCGGGGTGCGAGCAACGCGAAGCTGGCGGCGTTGTCGAGCCACCCGTGCAGCATCAGCAGCGGCGGTGCATCCGGCTCACCCCAACTCAGCGCCGCCAACTCCAGCCCCGGGATGGAAATCTTCAGCTCACGCATCGCCTGCCGCCTTTCGCGCCCGTTCGCGCGCGGCGGCCAGGCGGGCCGATTCGGCGGCGGCGTCGTAGTCCGGCGAGCATTCCGGCCAGCCCTGCGCGTGTCGCAGCAGGAGGCTGGCGAGCGCGTCGACATGGGCCGGTGTCGCGTTGAGGCAGGGGATGTAGCTCAGCGACTCGCCGCCGGCTTCGCGGAAGAAATCGGCGTTCTGCATGGCGATTTCCTCGAGGGTTTCCAGGCAGTCCACGGCGAAGCCCGGGCTGATCACGTCGATCCGCCGGATGCCGCTCGCGCCGAAGGCTTTCACCGTCTCGTCGGTGTACGGATGCAACCAGCGTTCGCGGCCCACGCGGGACTGGAAGCTGATCGGCGCCTCGTCCTCGGACAGGCCGAGCGCCTCGCGCAGGAGGCGCGCCGTGGCGTGGCACTGGCAGAAATACGGATCGCCCGCACGCACATAGCGCTCCGGGATGCCATGGAAGCTCATCAACAGCTTTTCACCGCGCCCGTTGGCTGCCCAGTGGGCGCGGACGCTTTCCGCCAGCGCCGCGATATACGCGGGATCGTCGTGATAATCGTTGATCTGGCGCAGTTCCGGCGGCCAGCGCAGCGTCTTGATCGTGTCGGCGACGGCATCGAAGACGCTGCCGGTCGACGTGGCCGAGTACTGCGGATACAGGGGTAGCACGATCAGGCGGCGAACGCCCTCACGTTGCAGGGCCGCGATGGTGCCGGCGACGTCCGGCTTGCCATAGCGCATCGCCAGTGCGACGCGGATCGGGCCGGGGGCCCGGGCCGACAGCGCCATCTGCAGCGCCGCGGTCAGCGCCTCGCTTCCCACGCGCAGGGGCGAGCCCCCGGCGGTCCAGATGCGCGCGTACGCATGGGCGGAACGCTTGGGCCGGATGCGCAGGATCACGCCATGCAGGATCGCCATCCATAACAGTCGCGGGTACTCGATGACGCGGGGGTCGCCGAGGAACTGGGCCAGATACGGCCGCACGGCGGCGGCAGTGGGCGCTTCAGGTGTACCGAGATTAACCAGCAGCACCGCTGCCTTGGGCAAGGTGTCGTGGGAATGACCGGCAAGGCCGGTATAGTTTGGCGTACCTGGCATCGGCGTCCAGCGCTCGCGGGGATCGTTGCAGTCTGCCATAGGGCGGCGCAGCGGGGCTCGCATGCGTTGACGCAGCCGATACCTCCCCGCGCCTGAAAGGAGCCACCCGATGTCCCCACGCCTGTCCCGTTTGCTTGCCCTCGGACTTCTCACCCTGCTGCCGTCCATGGCCGCACAGGCAGCGGACCCGCCGAAGAAGCAGGCCCGTGAGGCGGTCCGGGTGCTCTCCGAAATGATCGACGACGCGCCGGACAAGTCCCTGCCCGCCGACCTCCTGAAGAACGCGCGCGCCATCGCGGTCATCCCGGGCATGGTCAAGGGCGGTTTCGTCTTCTCGGGTGCAAAGGGCGAAGGTCTCATTTCCATCAAGACCCGCGACGGCACCTGGTCCAACCCGAACTTCATCTCCATGGCCGCCGCTGGCGTGGGCTTCCAGGCTGGCATCCAGTCCACGGATGTGATCCTCGTCTTTCGGACCGACCGGGGGGTGAACAGCATCATCGACGGCAAATGGACGATGGGCGCCAATGCCTCCGCGGCCGCCGGTCCCGTGGGCCGCTCGGCCACCGCTGCCACGGATGGCCAGATGAAGGCCGAGATCTACACCTATTCGCGGGCCAAGGGCCTGTTCGCCGGGGTCGCGCTGGATGGGGCCCATTTCAGCATCGACGATGATTCCAATGAGGAAATCTACGGTCCCGGCATCACGGCCCGGCGCATCTTTGATGGCGGCGTGACGAATGTTCCAAGCGAGGTGGTGGAATTCAGGGATAAACTGGAGGAGTACACTAACCGCTGATCGTTCCCGGCGCTCCCAGGCGCCGGCCCGTCCCACCGGC
Organism: Luteibacter sp.; assembly: GCA_035603855.1. GTDB lineage: Bacteria > Pseudomonadota > Gammaproteobacteria > Xanthomonadales > Rhodanobacteraceae > Luteibacter. Next base: position 16,418 of record DATNJP010000408.1, read on the forward strand.
GCCGATGAGGGCGCCCTCGAGGTTTCCATGAGCATTACCCATATCGTCCTCCTGCTGCTCGTCGTCGTGCTGATCTTTGGCACGAAGAAGCTGCGCAACATCGGCTCGGACCTGGGCGGTGCCATGCGCGACTTCAAGAAGGGTCTCGACGGCGACGAAGAGGCCAAGGCCGCTCGCGAGCGCGAGGAAAAGCTGCGGGCGGATCCGCCGGCGTCCACC
>DATNJP010000409.1:0-18820 GCA_035603855.1 Luteibacter sp.
GCACTGTCGGACCGCCTGAGCCAGTGGCTCAGCTGGACGCACGCGCTCGCGTTGTCCACGGCGCTCGATGGCAGTCCCTCAGACCCGGTCGAGTCGCCGGCATCCGGGCAGTCGCACGAGGAAGAATGCGCTCGTGCTCGCGATGCCCTGCTCGACGCCATCGCCGGGGTTCGCAGTGCGGCTGACTACGCGGTGCTTCGCCAGCGCTACCTGACCCTGCAGCGGTCGATGCAGGCGACCACCGGACGCCTGCGGGGCATGCTCCGCGACCTGTTGGCAGGGGCATCGACCGATATGGCTCGGCTTGCCGACGTGGACGCCGTCATGGAGATGGCGCTGAGCCCGCGCGAACAGAAGCTGCTGGCTAGCGTGCCGGCGCTATTGGGTCGTCACTTCGAGCGGCTGCGCGATGCCGCCCAGGCGGCACCCGCGGAAACACCCAGCGCATGGCTGGACGTGTTTCACAAGGACATGCAGAGCGTGTTGCTCGCCGAACTGGATGTTCGTTTTCAACCGGTCGAAGCCCTGCTCGCAGCGCTTCGCACCCGATAAATGGGACATCATGTTCAGAAACCTCATCAATACCGCCGTCTTCGTCGTAGGTCTCGCCGCCATCCTCTGGGTGGGCGTGGGATACATCGGATCGAACCCGTTGGGTGCGGCCGTCGCCTTGTTGATCGGCGCCTGCTATCTCGCGGGCGCGCTCGAGCTGCATCGCTATCGCCAGGCCACGGGCACGCTGCGGCACGCCGTGACGGAGTTGTCCGCCACGCCTTCCAGCCTTGGTGGTTGGCTCGAACGCCTGCATCCCAGCCTGCGTCATGCCGTGCGCCTGCGCGTGGAGGGCGAGCGCGTCGCGCTGCCCGCACCCGCTTTGGCACCGTACCTCGTTGGCTTGCTGGTGTTGCTGGGCATGCTCGGTACGCTGCTGGGCATGATGGCGACCCTGCGGGGCACCGGCATGGCACTGGAAAGCGCGACGGATCTGCAGGCGATCCGCGGCTCCCTTGCGGCGCCGGTGAAGGGCCTGGGTTTCGCCTTCGGCACCTCCATCGCCGGCGTTGCCAGCTCGGCCATGCTGGGGCTGCTTTCGGCCCTGTGCCGGCGTGAGAGGCTTCAGGCGGTACAGGAGCTGGACGTACGGATCGCCACGACGCTGCGTGTTTTCTCGCAAGCGCATCAGCGCGACGAGGCGTTCAGGCTTCTCCAGCAGCAGACCGAGTCGATGCCCGTACTGGTCGACCGCCTGCAGGCGATGATGGCGAGCATCGAGCAGCACAGCCTCGCCGCCAGCGAGCGTCAGGTCGCGAATCACGAAGCGCTTCATGCCTCGACCAGTGCCACGTTCACACGCCTTGCGTCGTCCGTGGAGCAATCGTTGAAGGACAGCGTCGCGGAAAGCGCGCGCGCCGCCAGTGCGGCACTGCAACCTGTCGTCGAATCCACCATGGCGGGCCTCATGCGAGACGCCGCGGCATTGAACGCCACGGTGACAAGCGCCGTGCAGCTGCAACTGGACGGCCTGTCCAGGGGATTCGAAGCGTCCACCACGACCGTGGCCGCGATATGGAACGAGGCGCTGGCGGAACATAGCCGATCGAACGAGACCCTCGCCCTGGATCTGCGTGCGTCGCTGGATGATTTCACCGGCACGTTCGAGAAACGTTCGACGACGTGGATGGAAACCCTCGCCACGCGTTTCGATGCGGCCTCGGCCAGCACGGCCAGTGCATGGAAGGAGGCCATGTCGCAGCAGGCGATCTCCCACGAAGCGCTCGCGGCCCGCAACCAGGAAGCGATGGCTGCCGCCTCTACCACGTTCGAGGAGCACGCCAGCTCGCTGGTTCGTGTCGTCCACGCATCGCATGCGGACCTGCAGGCAGCGTTGGCATCGCACGACCAGGAACGCCTGACGACGTGGATCGATGCGTTCGCCACGATGACGTCCTCGCTGGACAAGCGCTGGGAGCAAACGGGCGAGCAGGCCGCGCAACGCCAGCAGGACATCTGCGACACGCTCGCGAAAACCGCCGGCGATATCTCGGCGCAGACACAGGCGCATGCCAGCGCCACCATCGCCGAGATTTCCCGCCTCGTCGAAGCGGCGTCGGAAGCACCGCGCGTCGCTGCCGAAGTGGTCGCCGAACTGCGCCAGAAGCTGTCGGAGAGCATGGTGCGCGACACCGCGATGCTCGACGAACGCAGTCGCCTTCTCGCCACGCTGGAAACCCTGCTCGACGCAGTCAACCATGCGTCCACCGAACAGCGCGTCGCCGTCGATGCGCTGGTCACGACGTCGGCCGACCTGCTCGAGCGCGTCAGCACGCGGTTCACCGACCACATCGAAGCCGAGACGGGAAAACTCGGCACGGTTGCCGCGCAGCTCACCAGCAGCGCGGTCGAAGTGGCCAGCCTGGGCGAAGCCTTCGGCGCAGGGGTCCAGTTGTTCGGTCAATCGAACGACGCCCTGATGGCGCGCCTGGAACAGATCGGCACGGCGCTGGACCAGTCCCTCGTGCGCAGCGATGAGCAACTGGCGTACTACGTCGCGCAGGCGAGGGAAGTGGTCGATCTCAGCGTGCTCTCGCAGAAGCAGATCATCGAGGACATGCAGCGTCTCGCCGCGCATCGCGCACCGGCCGCGGCCGAAACCGCATGAACGACGACATCGAGATCGAATCGGAGTCGGTGGCGCCCATATGGGCGGCCTTCGGCGACCTGATGTCGGTACTGCTCGGCACCTTCGTGCTGATCCTCGTGGGTGTGATCGGCATGCAGTTGCAGCTGTCGCATCGCCTCGATGAAGAGGTGAAGCAGCGGCAGGCGGAAGCGCAGCGCCGCATGACCCTCGAGCAAGCGCTCGCCGTGCCGCTGGCCGCCGGGCGCGTGACGCTGGTCGATGGACGCATCGGCATCCGTGGCAGCGTGCTGTTCTCGCTCAATTCCGACCAGCTCCAGCCCGAGGGGCTCGAGTTGCTGAAGAGTCTCGCCGGCCCGCTCGCGACCTATCTGCAGTCGCGCAATGAAGTGCTGATGGTCAGCGGCTTCACCGACGACCAGCCCGTGCACGACGGCAACCGCCACTTCACGGACAACTGGGAGCTTTCGGCCCAGCGTGCCCTTACGGTGACGCGCGCGCTGATCGCGGACGGCGTTCCGGCTCCGTCCGTCTTCGCCGCGGCGTTCGGCTCGGAGCAGCCCGTCAGTGCGAATACCAACGACGAAGGCCGGGCGCGGAACCGCCGCGTGGAAATCGCGCCCATCCCGAAGCCCTCGACGACGACCGTGGCGACGCATGGGCCATAACGCCTCCCGGAGCATTCGCCTGCACCTGATCGAGGCGCTGGAACGGCGAGCGGCCAGCCACGAGGGCGAGGTGCGACGCCTCCTGGACCAGAAACGGGCCAGCCTGCTCGATAACCCGGCCCATGATCCGGCCGGGGAAATACGTGAGGGCGGGGATGTCGATCCCGCCGACGGCCTGCCGGCACCTGTTCGCACCGGACTGGGCGAATTGGCCGAGCACTACACGGGCCACCCGGCCTTCCCGGAGCTCCCGGCGCTGGAAAACTTCCGGAAGGTCTGGTCCGCGCTCCGCGCCGAGAGCCAACTGCGTCAAACGCTGGATTACGTTCCCGAGAACGCCGGCCCCCTCAACTCGAGCGCCCTGGTCCACCGATCGATCGAGCTGATGCGCGAGGTTTCCCCCGGCTACCTGCGCCACTTCCTTGCCTATGTGGACGACCTGTCATGGATGGAGCGCATCTCCACGGTCGGCGCGGCGGATAAGGGCGCGCCCCAGGCCGCCAGCATCGGAAAGCGCCCTCGGGCCAAACCTCGCGCACGCCGCTAAGGGCCTCGCAGGGCGGACTCGTTCCGCGTACCCGCGACCGTCTATAGTGCGCCCATGCCACCAGCCATCCCCTCCGATGCTTCGCATGGTCCATCGGCGCCGCCAGCAGGGCTGCGCATCATCGCGGTCTACAAGGCGGTCAAGACGATAGGACTGATCTTCATCGCCATGGCGGCCTTCCAGCTGGACAAGGAAGAGAGCTTCGCGCACCTGGTGCAATGGCTGGAACACCTGCAGCTGACGGAGAGCAGCGGTATGCGCTGGACGCTGGTGCATCTGCTCGAAGGGATGGGACCGCAGAAGGTCGAAGCCGTGGGTATCGTCGCGCTGATCTATGCGGCGATCTTCGCGACCGAAGGCATTGGTTTGTGGATGCGCAAGCACTGGGCCGAATGGTTCACCGTAATCGCCACGGGCTCACTGGTGCCGGTGGAGATCTACGAATGTGTCAATCGGTTCAACGCGCTGAAGCTCGCGATCACGGTCGCGAACGTATTGATCGTCATCTATCTGGTTCGCATAGCGATGCGGCCGCGGGAGCGAGCCGGGCGGGCTGAATCGGCCGGCTGAGGGCTCGCCCGACATGTTCGAACTTCCCGAACGAGTGCATCCCGTCCTTCGTACGTCTATGCCGGTCGCCAGGTTCATAGTCTGTCGTCAGGGCACCCATGGTGCCAACACTCACTGTTCCTGGAGAATTCGTCATGTCACGTCTGTCCAACAAGGTTGCCATCATCACCGGTGCCAGCTCGGGTATCGGCCGCTCTACCGCGAAGCTCTTCGCGGCGGAGGGTGCGAAGGTCGTCGTGGGCGCCCGTCGCCAGTCGGAACTCGACACGCTGGTTCATGAGATCGAAGCAGCGGGTGGCCAGGCGGTCGCACTGGCGGGCGATGTCCGCTCGGAGGCGTATGCGAAGGCCCTGGTCGACCTGGCCGTCGAGCGCTACGGACGCCTGGACATCGCCTTCAATAACGCCGGTACGCTGGGCGAGGCGGGTACGAGCACGGAAGTGAGCGAGGCGGGCTGGACCGATACCCTCGCCATCAACCTGACCGGATCGTTTCTCGGCGCCAAGCACCAGGTTGCGCAGATGGTGAAGAACGGCGGCGGCTCGGTGATCTTCACCTCCACCTTCGTCGGCTACAGCTTCGCCTTCCCCGGCGTGGCCGCGTACGCGGCAAGCAAGTCCGGCTTGATCGGCTTGACCCAGGCGCTGGCGGCGGAGTTCGGTCCGCAAGGTGTTCGCGTCAACGCCGTGCTTCCCGGTGCGGTCGACACGGACATGTATCGCGAAATGAACGACACGGGTGAATCGCAGGCATTCATCACGAACCTGCATGCGCTGAAGCGCGTCGCCACCCCGGAAGAAATCGCTCGCTCGGTGCTGTACTTCGCATCCGATGACTCGTCGTTCGTCAGCGGCACGGCGTCGCTCGTGGACGGTGGCGCATCGATCACGCGTACGTAATCCGGAAAAGATCAGTTTTTTCCCTAGAGACCATCCCTGCCTCCCTGCGTAGCCTTTTCGCTACTTCAACCAAGGGAGGCAGTCGATGGCTAGCGGTGAGTTTCATGTGGAGATCCAGACGGCGGATGAGGCCGATGCCGGAACGAATTCGGATATCTCGGTCAAGTTCACATCCAGGAAGAAGGTTTCACTGAAGACGCATCACCTGGACAATCCCGGTGACGACTTCGAACGAAACTTCAATGATTTCTATTCGTTCACCGATGCGGCGCTGGACGCCGACGATGAACTGGTCAGCGTGTCCATCAAGCATGACGGCGGCTCCGCCTGGAAGATGGCCTGGCTGAAAGTGTCTGCCGGTGGTCGGACATGGAAGGCGGTGTCCGATGATTGGTTCAGCAACGAAACGCGCACACTGAATCTCGTGCCGGCCGCCGGGCGGCCCAACTGGATGTCGACGCTGCCCGATGCGACGACGATCGACAGGATGAACATTCCGGGTACGCACGATAGCGGAACCTGCTATCTCAACTCGCCGAACTACCATCGGACACACGACCTGACCATCAAGCAGCAATTGCTTCTTGGCATCCGCTACTTCGATATGCGGCTTCGCTGTGTCGTCAACCCCGCCTGGACCCATCAACAGGCGACTTCCCAGCGCGGGAACTTCACGGTCCACCACGAATCGGACTGGTGCTATCTCTATTTCGATAAGCACAGCTGGGTGAAGCCGGGCGATCAGTCACAGACGAAGGGTTACGTGCTCGACGATCTGCTGGCGTTCCTGGATGCGTATCCGTCGGAATTCGTGCTGTTGCAGGTCCAGCAGGAGCACAACACCGAAACCGCTTTCAGTGACATCTTCAAGGACATCGTTTCGCGACACGATGCAAGCAAGTTCCTGATCACGAACACGTACCCGACGTATGCACAGGCGCGGGGGAAAATCGTCATCCTGAACATGAACAATGCATTGGCGCACTTCGGCATCCCCCTGCACGGGCCGAAGCTTCTGGATACGCCGGCGCTGTACATCGAGAACCACTGGATGGACTCCAACAAGGAGGTCAAGTGGGACAAGGTGGAGACCGCCCTCAAGGTGGCCATGAAGGAAAAACCCGGCCAATGGGTCATCACGTTCGTCAGCGACGGATCCGGCGCGCTGCATCCGCGTGAATTCGCCAAGTACCTCAATGACTGGACCGAAGGGTTCATCGAGGAGAACGGTGATCACCGGCACTACGGGACGGTGCTCGTCGATTTCCCGACCCGAAGCCTGGTCGCATCGATACTGGCGAAGTACCTGGATTAACTGAACCAATCCAGTTCGAGCGCCCGAAACGCCTGCGGCGCCATGCCGTAGGCACGGTGGAAGGCGCGCGTGAAGTCGGAGGCATGGCTGAAGCCCAGCGCCTCGGCGATGCGCGATACTGGCATGGCTGGCACGCCGGATAATCGCCTGGCGGCTTCCCGGAGGCGGCAATTGCGGATATACGCATGCAGGCCGCCTTCGGGTTCGAACATCCGGTACAGCGTGGGTCGCGTGAGAGGGAATCCTTCGAGGATGCGTTCGGGCACGAGATCGCGCGAGTGAAGGTTGGCGTGGATGTGCCGTTTGACCTGGGCAAGCATCGCCGTGCGTGCCGCCGCGCGCGCGGTCTGTCCGACCTGCGCCATCTTGCCGAACGAAGCGACGATAAGCTCGGCGCCGCTGCGCAGGGCGGACTCCGCATCCATGTCGTCCATGGTAGCGAGGTCGCGGCGCAGCAAGCGAAGGTGCTCACGGAGCAACCGGGTGAACGGGTCCGAATAGGAAAGCACCTGACCATGCAGCGATTCCGCCTCGGGAAGGATCGCTTCCACCATGGCGCGTGGCAGGAAAAACGCAAGGACGTGTGCCGCCGTCGGTCGTCGCATGGTCATGGGCTGGGCCATGTCGAGCACGACGATGCCCGGCACGTATTGGACCGACTTCCGGTGCGTCCCTGTCTCGGTTTCCACCAGGCCATCCAGCGTGACGTGGAAGACGTAGTCGGTCACGTTATCGGTGGATATCCGCGCCGCGGTGCGCGACTGTGAAACGGGATCGGTGCGGCTGTCGAGATAGCGCATGTCGCCAAGCGCGTATGTGTCGATCTCGCCGCGGAATCCTCGGGCCACCTGGGTGCGCGACACCGGCACGTCGAGGATGCGGCTGACGTAATCCTTCCATGCCAGCATCTGCGAACCAGCAGCCTGGTCCGCTACGGTAAACCGCTGGCGCGCCACCGCAGGTGATTGATATGCCATGGTGTTCTTCGCGCGGGCTTCGAACCAGTGGCGGATGTTAGCAGGCGCATGGTTCCGCCGTTCCGAGGGGCGCTCAGCCCTGGACTTTCCGCAGGAGCAGCCCTTTCAGGTAGTCGCCTTCCGGAAAGTTGAGCGACACGGGGTGATCGCTGTCCGCGGTGAAGCGATCGACCAGTTGCATGTCGGCTTTCGCGTCCCAGGCGCTACCAGCCACGACCTTCTGGAAGAGTTCGGCCGTCATGCCGCCGGAGCAGGTGAAGGTGGCGAGGTGGCCGCCCGGCCGCAACAGCTTCATCGCCCACAGATTGATGTCCTTGTAGGCACGCGAAGCACGCTCCACGTGTTGCGCGGTGGGAGCGAACTTCGGTGGATCGAGCACGATCAGGTCATAGCTTCGCCCTCCGTCGCGCAACCGTCGCAGGCAATGGAAGACGTCGTCCTCCATCCATTCGGCGCGTTCGGCCGGAAGGTCGTTCAGCCCCAGATTGATACGCGCGGCTTCGAGCGCATCGCGTGAGCTGTCCACCGATAACACCGAGCGTGCCCCACCGCGCAGGCAGGCGAGCGAGAATCCGCCTGTGTAGCAGAAGCAGTTCAGGACGTCCGCGTCGCGGGCCAGTTCACCGATGCGTTGCCGATTGGCGCGCTGGTCGAGATAGAAGCCAGTCTTCTGGCCGCCCGCCACATCCACGCGATAGCGAAGGCCGTTCTCCGTGATCTCCGTGATGGGCGGCAGTTCGCCACGCAAGAGGCCACTCCGCATCGGAAGCCCCTCGAGCTCCCGTACATCGGCATCGGACCGTTCGTAGATCGCCGTTGCGCCGGTGAGTTCCTGAAGTTCATTGCAAAGCACGTCCCGCCAGTGGTCCGGGCCGGCGGCAAGCAGCTGCATGACGAGCACGTCACCGTAGCGATCGACGATCAGTCCGGGAAGGCCATCCGATTCCCCATTCACCAGGCGCATGGCATCCGTCGCCCGGTTCAAAGGCTCGCGTAACTGGATCGCCCGCTTCAGCCGGCGGTGGAAGAACTCGCGGTCGATCTTTTCGCGCTCGTTGAAACTCCAGAAACGAAGGCGTATCTGCGACTCACCGCTCCACGCCGCCCAGCCGAGGAAACGGCCGTTGATATCGAGGACCCGGGTCGTTTCGCCCGCCGCCGGCGCGCCTGCCACGGGCGCCAACGCTCCAGAGAACAACCAGGGATGCCGGTGTAGCGCGGATTTCTCCCGTCCCGGCTGGATCTTTACGACGTTCACGCTGACGATTCCGAAGTACGACGATGCGTTGCACTTCCATTGTCGCAAGGATCGGAACGCACCCCGCGTAAAATCATCATATTTTCCGCAGCCCTGCGACACCTTCCATGTCACCTATCCGTGGGAGCGCGAACGAGCGGCGGCTGAATCGTTAAATCGCGCGACCTTTGTCCAAGCAAGAAAACGGTCCACAGCGTGAACTGTCGGCAGGCGCGCTCCACCCTGCCTGCCCGTCGTAGATCCGAGGACACCGTGATGGCCGCACCCGATGAAACCGCTTCGACATCCCTGGGCTTTGCCCTGGAAGTCGTGCCCCTACCGGTCACCGATGTCGACCGCTCGCTGCTTTTCTATACGCGGCAAGTCGGCTTCGTCCTCGATGTGGACTATCAACCGACGTCCGACTTCCGCGTAGTGCAACTGACGCCGCCCGGGTCGGCGTGTTCGATCCATCTGGTCGAGGCGACATCGGACGGACGGCTGCGCGACCTGCACCTTGTCACGAACGACCTCGCCGAGGCACGCGCCACGCTGATCGCCCGGGGCGTCGCGGTCGGCGACATCCGGCACAAGGACGCCTTCGGCATGTGGACCGGCGGATGGGTGCCTGGTGTGGACCCCGAGCGCCGTGACTATGCGAGCTTCGCCGACTTCGCGGATCCGGATGGCAATACCTGGGTTCTGCAAGAGCGCGGTCACCGCCCTTCCTGATCCCACGACTGAGACGAGGCAAACGATCCATGGGACTGTCCTGGCAACAAGGACCACTGAGCGGCTCATCGGTGGGCCATTTTCTTTCGGCCACGCCACTGCCGGAACGACTGCTGTTCGTCGAACCGCTCCGGCGGCGCCTCCGCGTGAAGCTCGGCGGCGAGTGGATCGCCGATAGCGAAGACGTGCTCCTGCTGCATGAACCGGGCCGCTATCCGGTCGCTTATTTCTCACGGGCCGATGTGCGCGATGGCGTACTCGATGCCGAGAACCGGACGACCAGGCACCGTGACCTGGGCGATACCGCCTGGTTCTCGGTTGCTGCCGGCGATCGGCGCGTCGATAGGGCAGCCTGGCAACACGTCGGCCTGCCCGACCACGCGGCGGCGCTGCGCGATCGCATCGCTTTCGCCTGGCGGGCCATGGACGCGTTCTACGAGGAAGACGAGCGCATCGTCGGCCACGCCGCCGATGCATACCATCGCGTCGACATCCGGCAGACGTCGCGCCACCTGGTCGTCAAGGATGGCGAACGGATCGTTGCCGACACGACGCGTCCGCTGGTGCTGTTCGAGTCGGGCTTCGCCCCTCGTTGGTACGTGCCGCGCCAGGACATCGACGAGGGCGCACTGGTTCCTGTCGAGGGGCAGACGTTCTGTCCTTACAAGGGGCTGGCAAGCTATTACGATATCGGCGCCCGCAAGAAGGCGGCGTGGTATTACCCGCAGGCATGGACGGAAGTGCAGCGCATTTCCAACCTGGTGTCGTTCGAGCCTGGCGAGGTCGATGTCTATATCGACGACAGGAAGCTTGCCGTCGAGCCGGGACAGAACGTCGTCTCGCATGGCATCGATCGTGGCCTCGATCCGGACGAGTTGCTGGGTAGCAATTAGCGGGTTTTTTCGCGACACGGCGATGCGATTGTCTGGATGCGCATCGCCGGGTTCGCTATGCTGCCGTGGCGATAGTCGCCCGGAAGTTTCGTGATCCAAGTGAATTTCAACCTGATCGACAGGACGTGCGGGCGCCATGGTTGAGGCGAAATCCGACTCCGGCCGGATCGTCGCCGTTTGCATCGCCCTGATCTCCCTGCTCACCCTGGCTGCCGTTTTTGCACCGCGCTTCCGGCAGCCGGTGGTGCAGGTCAAAGCGACGGCCCCCGCGCGACCGATCATGCCCGCCGTCGAACTCTGGGTCAGCACCGCCAATCATCGGCTGAAGCTGGCGCAGCAACCAGACATCGACATGGGTGCGCGGGGTTCGGCGCCCGCCGATGTCGTGATTGACGTCAATGCGAAGTACCAGACCATCACCGGCTTCGGCGCGGCGCTGACGGATTCGTCGGCGTGGCTCATCCATAACAAGATGAACGCGATCCAGCGCCAGGCGCTACTGCGCGAACTGTTCGGCGCGCCACCTAATCTCAACTTCAACATGATGCGACTGACCATCGGCGCATCGGACTTTTCGTTGTACCTGTACACGCTGGACGACATGCCGTTCGGCCAGACCGATCCGCAGCTGAAGCATTTCAATATCGCGCCCAATCTCGAGGACGTGATACCCGTGATGCAGGAAGTCGTCGCCATCAATCCGGGGATGCTTACCATCGCGTCGCCGTGGGGCGCGCCGGCGTGGATGAGGACCACCGAGAACCTGATTGGCGGGGAACTGCAGGAACAATACGAGAGCGCTTACGCGGACTACCTCGTCAAATACGTCGACGCCTATCGCGCCAAGGGCATCCCCATCTTCGCCTTGACCTTGCAGAACGAACCGGCGTATTCGCCGCTCAGTTATCCCGGCATGTTCATGAATGCGCAGACGCGGGCACGCATCGTTTCAAAGTACCTCGGCCCCAGGCTGGCGAGCCGCCATCCGGGCACGAGCATCCTGGAATGGGACCACAACTGGGGTCTTCCGGAAGAACCCCTGAGTGTGCTGGCCAACCCCGACGCGGCCCGCTACATCGATGGCGTTGCCTGGCACTGCTACGGCGGCAGCCAGCATGAGCAGGGCCGCGTGCATCGCGCGCATCCCGACAAGGACGCCTACATCACGGAATGCACGGGCGGCGACTGGCCGTTGTACATGAATGGCGAGCTGCTCTGGTTTTCGCGAAACCTGCTGGTCACGGGAATCAGGCAGTGGGCGCGCGGTGTCGTGTACTGGAACCTGGCGCTCGACGAGAACCATGGCCCGCATTTTGGTGGCTGCTCGGCGTGCAAGGGCGTCATCACCATCGACTCGCAGACCGGCGAAGTGACCCGCAACGACGAGTACTACGCGCTGGCGCACTTCAGCCGCTTCGTATTGCCGGGTGCTTACCGGTTGAACTCCAACGATACGGACGCGGAGAAGGGCCTGGCCAACGTGGCCTTCCAGAACACGACCGACGGATCGATCGTCCTGGTGATGGTGAACCTCAACAAGGACGCTCGCCCCGTTTCGGTGGCCCAGGGCCGATTCCGCTTTGAGTACACCATGCCGCCGGAAAGCGTGGTGACCTTCCGGTGGAATTCGGACTTGATCGGTGCGTGGGTGCGGCGCGCCCTTCAGTGGTTTGGCAGCCCTCGCATCCCGGCGCGCAGCGAATAACGGCTGCGCCCCTTCGGGAAGGCTGAAACCATCCCCGTGCAGTCATCAGTCGACGGACGGGAAATCCACCGCGGTGTCGTTGATGCGGTTGAACACGTTGGTAAAGACAGTCACTGCCATGGCAAGGCTGATGTCCACCATCTGCTCGTCGGTGTAGCCGGCATCCTTGATCGCGGCGAACTCGCCTTCGCTGATCGTGCCGCTGCTTGTCGTCAGCAGGCGAACGAAACGGACCAGGGCGTCGCGCTTCGCGTCGCCGGTCGCCTCGTGATGGCGGATGTGCTTCAACACGTCGGCCTTCAGGCCGGTCATCTTGCCGAGCAGGCTGTGCGCCGCGACGCAGTAGTCGCAGCCAACGGCTTCGCTGACGACGAGTTTGATCGTCTCCTGGTCTTGCTTGCTCAGGCTGCCGCTCGCGAGCACGCCGTCCGCTTGCAGGATGGCTTTCAGTGCGGCGGGTCCGTGCGCACCAATGGCGGCGAACGTGTTGGGAACGCTGCCGGCGACCTTCTTGATCTGGTCAAAGACTTCGGCGGTGGCGCCAGTGGCCGATTCGACAGCGGGGGTAGCGATGCGGGACATGGGGGTGACTCCTTCGTTGGTTGACGGTGGAGTCACTTTACGAAGGGAGCGTGAGTCGATATATGCCGAAAGATTTCTAAAACATGCTCAAGATACTCATGTGACGTCAGGCACCCACCGACACCTGTTGTTCCCAACGCTCAGCCATGGCCGCCACGCCCTTCTGTACGAAGCGCACGAAGTTCAATGTCACCTCGCTCACGGCACGACCTGAAAGCGTGAGCGCATGCAGCGTACGAGGCGCCGGTTCGAAGTTCTCCAGGATCACGCGCAGGCGTCCGTTGGCCAGGTCACCGGCCACCATGTAGAGCGGAAGCTGCGCGAACCCCACGCCGGCACGCGCCGCCGAAAGCAGCGCGCCGAGGTCCACCGAAGCCATGCGGCCGTGGCGCCGGCGCGGGACCAGGCCGCGGAATGTCCAGTAATCACCGGCTTCGCCCGCGTAGCTGAGGCAGTGGTCGTCATCGAGTGCACCCGGATGTTCGGGCGCGCCTACCCGTCTCACCAGGTCGGGGCTGCCGACCGTGACCATGCGGACACTGCCGAGCGATCTCGCGACGATGTCGCCGCTGTCCGGCAAGGTTTCGCGCAGGCTCAGGATCACGTCGGCCTGCTGACGCAACAGGGCATCCACATCGTGGCCACCAGCACTCAACGCGAGGCGGATACGCGGATGGGTGGCGACGAAACCGGGCACCAGTTCCGCGACCAGCGGCGAGAGGAGGCCCTGGGCCTCGACGCGCACCAGCCCGCTCGCGGCACCCTGCGATGCCGCGGCTTGCTCCGCCGCGTTGGCGGCCTCGCACATGGCCGACGCGTGCCGATAGACACGTTCGCCGGTGGCGGTGAGCGCGAACTGGCGTGCGTTGCGATGGAGCAGGCGCGCACCCAGGCGTTCTTCCAGGGCAATGACGCGCCGGCTCAGCAAGGAGCGCGTCGTGCCCAGTCGGGTGGCTGCCGCGGAGAAGCCGCCGGCTTCGATCACCTGTACCAGGAGGAACAGGTCATCAAGATTACTTATTCGATCCATACCTTGAACGCGCTGGCATCGCCGGTGCGTCACAACCCCGTTCTTTCACTGGCACCCCGGTGCCTGCCGGGGTGCAGTCTATGTGCGCTGGGCGGGAGCGTCTTTTGGCCGTGCGGCTAATTCCTTTGCCAGAGCGGAAAAATATCGATCAAAAGCCTATACTCCGGCCGAAAACGCGTCGGCCACGTCAGGGGGACGCCGCGACCGCAGGGGGTCCCAAGTCATGTCCGCTCAGAATGCCCACATCCTGGTCATCGACGACACGCCGGAAGCGATCCGCGAGTTGCTGCACGCCGTGAGGGCGCAGGACTGGCGGGTGACGCTCGCCACGACGGCGGAGCAGGGTTACCAGCGGGCCCAGTTGCTGGCACCGGACCTCATCCTCCTGGACGTGCGCATGCCGGGTACCGACGGTTTCGCGTTGTGCCGGCTGCTCCAGGAACTGCCGCGTGCGAAGGAAACCCCCATTCTCTTCCTCACCTCGGCCGCCAGCGCCGAAGAGCGGCTCGAAGGGCTGCACCATGGTGCGGTGGACTACATACTGAAGACCTGCGACCCGGCGGAACTGCTCGCCCGCGTGCGCATCCACCTCCGCCTCGCGCGTCGTGCGCCTTCGCCGGACACCGCTTCCGATCCATCACCCACGCGTGACGAGGTGACGCTGCGCGCCGCCATGCGCCTGATCGGCCAGCGCCTCTCCGAGCCATTCACGCTCGAGCAGATCGCGGCGGACGTAGGAACTTACGACAAGCGCCTCTCCGCCATCTTCCGCCAGCGCCTGGGCATGACCGTGTTCGCGTGGATTCGTGAGGAGCGCCTGCGCAAGAGCCGCGAGCTGCTGGCGGCCACCTCGCTCGGCATGCAGGAGATCGCGGAGAACATCGGCTTTCGCAGCGCGTGCAACTTCACCACCGCATTCCGCGAGCGGCTGGGCGTGACGCCCAGCCAGTACCGGAAGGCGGCCCGCACCGGCGCGGTGGACGACGTGATCGCCCGTGTCGGCTAAGAGGGGCCTGTCGGCGCTGCTCGGCGTCTGCCTGGCCCTGTGGCTCGGGCCGTCGCATGCGGCCGCGGTGCAGTTGCCGCTCACGGTCTACGACCAGGCGAACGGGCTCACCAGTCTTTCCGTGGTGCGGATGCTCGAAGACCACGACGACTTCCTCTGGGTCGGTACCGAGAAAGGGCTGTATCGCTTCGATGGCCTTGGCTTCAACCCGGTCGGTGCGTCGCACGGATTCCAGACCTCCGAAGTGGTGGGCCTCGCCGAGGATCCGGACGGACACCTGTGGGTCGCATCGCGCGCCGGCCTGCAACGGCGCCGGGATGACGGCAACTTCGAGTGGGTGAGGCCCGGAGGGAAGGACCTCCTCGCCGATCGCGGCCAGACGCTGGCCGCCGACGACCATGGCGGCATGCTGGTCGTCAGCCGTCACCGCCTGCTGAGGCTGACCGCGGATGCCGCGGGGCATTGGGCCTCGGCGCCCTTGCTCGCCGACGGTGAAGCGATGGGTGACATCGCGGCGGTGCTCCATCGCAATGGCACCACCTGGTTCGGCTGTGGTCCCGCCCTGTGCCGTTTGCGCAATGGCGTGCTCACCCGGTTCGGCACCGAGCGCGGCGTGCCGGAGGACAAATGGCTTGGCCTCCTCGCGTCGCGCGACGGCAGCGTGTGGGCGCGGGGCATACGTAACGTGCTGCGCCTGGCACCGAATGCTTCCGACTTCGCCGCGCATGACATTCCCGGCGGCCACATGGAGGTGGCGGCATCGAGCATCGACCTCGTCGAGGACAGCGCGGGGCGCATCCTCACGCGCACCGACGTCGGCGTGGCGCGCTGGGACGGGGCGCACTGGCAGCTGTTCGACACCGGGAGCGGCCTGCCCAGCGTCGGCATCTCGTCGATGGTCTCCGATCGCGACGGCATGATCTGGATGGGCACGTACGGCCGCGGTGTCTTCTATTGGAGCAGCGCCGACGCGGTGGAGAACTGGACGTCCGCACAGGGACTCAGCGGCAGCCTCATCTGGTCGATCGCGCGAGGCGACGGAAAGTCGGTCTGGGTGGCGGGTGAAGCCGGTGGCGAAGTCATCGAGCCCGGCGAGGGCCGTGCGCATGGCTTGCTCCTGACGGTCGCGCCGCCGTACCAGGCGCATGCGGTGATCGCCGACGGCAAGGGATCGATCTGGTATTTCCTGTTCGATGGCCGGGTGCTGCGTTACGACGTGGCGGGTGGCCACACGACCAGCGTCGCCACGTTGCCCTACCTTGTTCGCGGAGCCTTGCTGGATCGCTCGGGCCACTTCTGGGCGTACACGCTGGGTGGCCTCTACGAAGTGGACCCGGCGACCCGGCAGGCCGTGCGCGCGGCACCGGATCTCATTCCGTCCACCATGTGTTCCGACATGGCCGAGGACGGCGACGGCCGCCTGTGGGTTGCCTGCAGTTCCGGCCTGTATCGGCGTAACGCCAGCGGGTGGACGCGCGTCGCGGTGCAACCGGAAGAATCCGCGGGTGGTTACGAGAATGTAGCGGTCACGCCGGACGGGAACCTGTGGCTGAGTTCCCTCCAGCCAGGCCTGCTCTCGGGCCGGATCAACGATGCCGGCGAGATCACCATGACACCGGTGGCGGATCCGCTGCTCGCGGATACCCGTTTCTATTTCCTGCGGGCCGACCATCGCGGGCGGCTATGGGCCGGCGGTGGCAACGGCGTGGACGTGCTCGACCACGGAAACTGGGTTCGCCTGTCGATGCGCGACGGCTTGCTGTGGGACGAGACCAACCACGGCGCGTTCTTCGCCGATACCGACGGCACCGTGTGGATCGGCGCTCCCGTCGGCCTCACCCATGTGCTCGACCCCGACCAGTTGCTCGCACCGCGGCACATCGTTCCCAGCTTGCTCGCCGCGCATTACGGCGATCGCGAAGTGGATGCCTCCACCACGCTGCCGTTCCGCGACGCCGCCGCCTTCACCCTGAGTTTCGGCGTATCGGGCAACAGCGCGGGCCATCCCGTGCGCTTCCGCTACCGTCTCTCCGGCATCGACGACGGCTGGGTGGAAACCGCACAGCGTGAGGTGCGCTACGCCGCGTTGCCCTCCGGCCACTACCGTTTCGAAGTGCAGGCCATCGATGTGAATCGGCGTGCCCGCTCGGAGCCTGCCACGCTCACGTTCTCGGTGGCGCCACCGTGGTGGCTCACGCCGTGGGCTTATGCGGCCGAGGCGTTGCTGGCCCTCGCACTCATCGCGCTGGCGTGGCGCTGGCGCGTGCGCATGCTGATCGCGCATGCGCAGCGACTGGAAGGCATCGTGCAGACGCGCACCGCGGAACTGCGCCAGTCGCTGCAATCCCGCCGCATGTTGCTGGCCCACGTGGGCCACGACCTGCGCGCGCCGCTGGGTGCCATCATGAACGCCGTGCGCCAGTGGCGCGCGGGCAGTACGCTGCGCGATTACCCGCAGATCATCGAGCGGCAGGTGCGCCAGCAGATGGACCTGATCGACGACCTGCTCGAGTTCTCCCGCGGCGAACTGGCCGAGTTGCAGCTCGATCCGGTTCCGGGCTATCTGCACGGCTTCCTCCACGACGTGGCCGAGCAGGCCGCCTTGCTGGTGGAGCGACATGGCAACCGCTTTGAGTGCCGCTTCGACGACCGCCTGCCGGCGGTGGTGATCGCCGACTTCCATCGGTTGCGCCAGGTGCTGACCAACCTGCTCGGCAACGCGGCCAAGTTCACGCACGACGGCCTCGTGGTATTCCGGGCCGATGCCGTACCGGAACGCGGCGGACATGTCAGGCTCGTCTTCACGGTGGAGGACACGGGCATCGGCTTCGATCCGGAAGCACTCCAGGCGTTGCAGCAGCCATTCACGCGCGGCGGCAACGTGGCGCAACACGAGGGCAACGGCCTGGGACTGTCCATCGTCGTGCAGTTGCTCCAGCACATGGGCACGCACCTCGAGGCTGAGCCGGGTTCGTCGTCGGGCAGCCGGTTCACCTTCGCGGTGGAGCTGGCGCTGGCCGACGAGAACGACCTCGAAGCCGAGCTGGAGACCGGTGGCGACATTGGCGACCTGGATGGCGAAGGCCTGGTGGTGCTGGTGGTCGAACCGAACGCACCCCTGCGCGCGCTGCTTTGCGACCTGCTCGACGGCTATGGTTTCCAGAGTGTGGCTGCCGCCGATGCCGCCGCCGCGCTCGAGGCGTTCCGCCGCGAAGCGCCCGGGCTGGTGGTGACGGAACAGCGATTGCCCGGGAGCGACGGCTGGCGCTTGCTCCAGGCGATACGCCATGCCGATGCCGCGACGCCGGTACTTCTTTATGCCGCCACAGCGCCGCGCCGCCCCATGGACGGCTCCATCGATTTTGACGAAGTGCTGCTCAAACCCGCCACCGCGACCGAGTTCATGCGCAGCGTTGTCCGCCTCACCGGCATGGCCACCGATGAAACGGGCGTTACGTCGGACCGCGCCACCTGAATTCACATTCGCGGCGCTTCCGCCGCGGCAAAGGCCGCCAGCCCACGGCACGGCATCGGGCACGCCAGGATCTTTGCTGGAGCGGACGTCCGTCACGCTTGGCGTGACGCAACTTCCCATGGAAACGTCTTCCCCGTATCAGCGCTGATACATAGGATCGCGGCCACCGCTGTGTCGTAGGTCACAGCTTCATGTCGACATCGTTCCTCCCGAAGCCTTCCGGCTGCGGGATGGCCCGCCGTCGGCCCGTGTCACGTCCGTTTACATGCAGGCGCCCCATGTCAGGGAACAAGTCTTCGAACCCCTTCCGTCCGCGTACCCACCGCTATGCGCTGGAGCCTCGACAGATGTACGACGGCGCCGCGATGGTGGAAGCGACGCACCACGCCGATGCCGCCGATGCGGCGCATACGGCAGGCAAGTTCCAGAGTCCCGCCACCGAACAGCCGGGCCACGCGATGCCCGCACCGGCCCCTGCGCCGAGTGCGCCGCCGGCGACGGCATCGGATACTGACCGCTCGGTGACGGCGGGGGCGCGTGTCGAAG
>DATNJP010000410.1:0-4928 GCA_035603855.1 Luteibacter sp.
CGGTGGTCAGCAGCTTTTCGCCGTAGAAGATGGAGTTGGCACCCGCCGCGAAGCACAGCGCCTGCAAGGCATCGTCCATCGTTTCGCGGACCGCCGAGAGACGCACGACGGACGCCGGCATGAGGATGCGGGCGACGGCGATGCTGCGTACGAACTCGAACGGATCCAGCTCTTCGGTGCCGGCAAGCGGCGTGCCCGCGACCTGGACGAGGCGATTGATCGGTACGGACTCAGGGTGCTCCGGCAGGTTGGCCAGCGTGGCCAGCAGGCCGGCGCGCTGCGCGCGTGATTCACCCATGCCCACGATGCCGCCGCAGCAGGTCTTCAACCCGGCCTCGCGCACGTGCTCCAGGGTGTCCAGACGGTCCTGGTACTCCCGCGTATGGATGATCTCGCCGTAGAAGTCGGGCGAGGTGTCCAGGTTGTGGTTGTAGAAGTCGAGGCCCGCGGCCTTCAGCGTGTCGGCTTGCGGCTGGCTGAGCATGCCCAGGGTGGCGCAGGTCTGCAGGCCCAGCGACTTCACCGCGCTGACGATCTCGGCCACCTTGGCCACGTCGCGATCCTTCGGCGAGCGCCAGGCGGCGCCCATGCAGAAGCGGCTCGCTCCGGCGTCCTTGGCGGCCTGCGCCCTGGCGAGGACGGCTTCCACGCTCATGAGTTTCTCGGCCTTCACGCCTGTGGCGTAGCGCGCCGCCTGCGGGCAGTAGGCGCAATCCTCGGGGCAACCGCCCGTCTTGATCGAGAGCAGGGTCGAGACCTGCACCGCGTTGGGGTCGTGGTACTGGCGGTGCACCGTCTGCGCCTGGAAGAGCAGGTCGTTGAAGGGCAAGGCGAAAAGGTGTTCGACCTCCTCGCGGGACCAGTCGTGGCGGATGGCTGCGGTCATGGGGTGCTCCCGGGGCGAAGGCGCGAAGTGTGGAAACGCCGGGCCGCACTGTCAACCTAAACGGACGTTTTAAAGTTGACGAAACCTGGTCGGCCCCTGCCGTAGGATGGAATCCAACCCACGAGGAGGTGTGAGCATGAGCGAAGGACAAGGCAGCGGCGGCAACGTACTGGCGGCCATCTGCAGCTTTTTCATCCCGGGCCTGGGGCAGCTGGTCCAGGGTCGCGTCTTCAAGGCGCTGATCATGTTCGTGCTCGCCGCGGTGCTCTGGATCATCTGGCTCGGCTGGATCATCCACCTGTGGTCGATCGTCGACGCGGCGATGTTCCGCCGGCGCGACTGAACCCGGCACCCGCGCATGGATGCGTCCCGCCTGAAGGATCTGCTGGCGGCGGCAGGGCGTTTCGTCCTGCCGGCACGGTGCCTTGTCTGTGCGGGCGCGGGCCGCGGTAGCCTCGAATTGTGCGAGGGTTGCCGCGCCTGCCTCGTCTCCAACGTGTCGTGTTGCGGCCGATGCGCGGTTCCCATGCCGGCCCCCACGCCCGCCTGCGCGCCATGCCAGCAAACCGAACGCTTGTGGGCCGATATCTGGGTGCCCTTCGCGTATGCGTGGCCGCTGGACACGCTGGAAGGACGCTTCAAGTTCCGTGGCAGCCTCGCCGCCGGACGCGTGTTATCGACCTGCTGGATGGAAGCCGGCCCGCCACCGATCCTGCCGGAACTCATCCTGCCGGTGCCCCTGCACACGAGTCGCCTGCGCGCCCGTGGCTATAACCAGTCGCTGGAGCTGGCCCGTCCGCTGGCACGCCGTTACCGAGTGCCATGGGCGCACGATGTATTGCAGCGCGTGCGCACGACCGACGCGCAGACCGACCTCGACGCAGCGTCACGCGTGGCCAATGTGCGTCACGCGTTCCGCGTGCGCCGCTTGCCGGAAGAGAAGCACGTGGCGATCGTCGACGATGTGATGACGACCGGTGCGACGCTCGCCGAGTGCACGCGCGTGCTGCTCGAGGCGGGTGTGGAACGCGTTGACGTATGGGCGTTGGCAAGAACGCCGTCACCTTCGGGTGCGCAAGGCGCGCTCGTACAGAAATAGAGCGCGCCTTGCGGTACTCAGTGATTCACGTAAACCGGATTGCCGAGGATCAGCAGCTTGCCATCGGGCGAGCGAACATCGACGCGTAGCCAGTGCGGCTTGCCGTCGCTGTTCCAGTCGAAGGCCACGTCGCCGTCGGCGGGGATGACCATCGCAGCCGCGTCGTCGCCCGGCTTGCCGTCAAGCGCCTTTCCATCGAAGCTCTTGCCGTCGACCGTCACGGTGACCGCCTGTCCCTGCAACGCCGTCGTATGCGCGGTGACGTGCATCGTGGCGCCATCCGGCACCGCGATGGCGTCGCCCATGCCCGCCTGCGCACCCTTGGCGCTCGCCAGCACGTCAAGCATGCGATCGCGGGTGCCTTCGGTGTCGACGAACACGTGCCCGGCGCGAATGCCGTCGAGGATGCCTTCCATCGACAACTCGCGTCCGTGCACCACCGTCGTCGGCGTGCCGATCACGCCCGCGTACTGGTCGCGTGCGTCGTCGCTGCCGATGTGGCTGTCGCTGCCGCCGATGGCCGTGATGCGCAGGCCCGCGTTCAACTGCGTTTCCCAGAACGGAATACCTGAATCCTTGCGTTCGGCGTCGCGTCCGTTCACGGCTTCGATGGCCTGGAAGCCGTGCATGTCGACCGGTCCGCGCGGCGTGAAGCCGCAACCCATGCAGGTTTCATCGTTAGGCCGGCGCGCGTGGTTGATCGAGATGACGCCGTGCGCACGCGCGACATCGGCCAACAAGGCGTTCCAGTTCGGCACGTCCTTGCTGCCCACGCGGAAGTCGACCGTGCGGGACACACCGAAGAGGTTCGCGTGGCCTTCGAACGTGGTGATCTCGCGTGCGGGGATGAGCAGCATCGTGTCGAAGTACGGCTGCATCTCGCGTAGTTCGGACACCTGCGACATGGTGTTGTGCTCGGACACGGCGATGAAGTCGAGGCCGCGTTTCGCCGCCGAAGTCACCGTGAAGAACAGCGGGCAGGGCACTTTCTTCGTCCCGCTGGCATTCAGGCAGCCGCCGTCGCTATGCGCCGAATGCATGTGCAGGTCGCCGCGGTACCAGCGGTCCGCCGTGTTCAACGGTGCGCTGAGACCATGCTCCGGGCCGAAGCCTTCGTCGTCCCGGGAAAGCCACACCTTCGCGGTGTACGTGGCCTTCGATGTCGGACGGATATTCGGGATGCCGAGCAGCAGTCGCCACTTGCCGGGCACGATCGCACCCGGCAGGAACGACGCCGTGGCATCCGTGGCCGAGACGGTGAAGCGGCGCTTGCTGCCGCCGCTCCAGCCGCGGAAGCCATCCTGCGCTTCGAAGCTGCCCGGCCCGAGCAGGCCCAGGTCGATCGTCGTGTGCTCTTCGCGACCGGTGTAATCCACGTCGATGGTGATGCGGGAGGTGCCCTTCGGAACGTTGAAGGGCACTTCGCGGTAGGTGTGCTGGTCCGCGCCCGACAGGTCGCCACGAAGGACAAGGTCGGGCGCCCGCTCCGCCGCCACCACGGGGGCGGCGGCGAAGCAGGCGAGCACGAGGGCGATCAGGGCCCGCATCAGAAACGGTACATCGCGGCGAGACGGAACGAACGGCCCAGCAGCGGACGCGCAATGAAGGTGTTCGCACCGGCGTCGGCGCTGGCCAGCTCACCGGCGCGCGGGTTGCCTTCGGTCAGGCCCAGCGAGTTGAAGATGTTGTCCGCGTAGAGGTAGAACGACAGCTGCGGGTTGTAGTCGAAACGCGCGCTGGCACCCACCACGTGATACGACGGCAGCACCACCGAGTTCGCGGTGTCGACGTAACGCTTGCCTTCGTATTCGTAGGACACCTGCAGGCGCAGGCGGCCGTCCATCAGGTTCACGCCCGGCACGATGCGATAGCTGACCTTGGGTACGCGGATGAGCTGGTTGTCGTCGTAATCGCGCAGCACCGGGGCATTTGCGACGACGTCGGTATAGCTCAGGCCCTTGTACTTCGGATCCTGGTAGGTGGCGTTGAACTGCACATCGAACCACTTGGTCGGATACAGCGTACCTTCGAGCTCGAGGCCGTAGGTCTTCGTGCTGGCGAAGCCGGTCTGCGGCGTGGACGTGTTGCCGTTACGGTCGAACACGTTATTGGTGAAGCTGACGTTGTCGTACTTGGTGTAGAACGCCGTGGCGTACAGGTCCATGAAGCGGTCGCTGTACTTCCAGCCGGCTTCCGCCAGGTCCATCGTCTGCAGCAGCGGCGTCGCCGTCGGGCTGGTGATGTAGGTGCTGAGGTTAGGCAGGCGGAAGGCCGAGGTCCAGCGCGCGAACAGGCCCTGGCGCGGCGAGAACTGCCAGTTGGCACCCAGCGTCCAGCCGGTCTTGTCGAAGGACTGGTCGTAATGGATGAACTGGCCGTTGCCCGTAATCACCTGCGTGGCCGCCGGCGAGCCACCGATGTCGATGGTCTGCTTGCCTTCGGTGTAGCCCTGCACGTTCACCTTTTCGTAGCGGATGCCGCCGTCGATGCGCAATTCGGGCGTCACCTGCCATTCGTCGGAGGCGTAGAACGCGTTGGTGTTCGACTTGCCGCTGGCGTGTTCCCACTCATAACCGTAGCGATAGAAACCGTGGTCCGTGAGCGAGCCCAGCACGTTGCCGTTCGCATCCACGCCGACGAGATCGAGCAGGCGCGCGTTGTTCTGCGTGTCGGTCAGCACGGTCGAGGAATAACGGTCGAAGTCCTGTTCGAAGTTGGCGTGGTAGTAGCCCAGGGTGACATCGTGGCTCTGGTCGCCGAACTCGAACTTGCGCAGCACGCGCGTGTCGTTGATGAACTCGTTCACCGGCAGCGTGACGCCGCGCAGGCCGCCCGTCACCACCAGGCCGTTGCCGTTCTGGTTCGCGGTGTTGAAGACTTGCGACGGATTGTCGACGTAACGGAACTGCAGCGCCGTCGCACCCGGAATGAGGGAAAGACGCT
>DATNJP010000411.1:0-6185 GCA_035603855.1 Luteibacter sp.
ATACCACCAGCGACCTCACCAACGCCCTGCTCGCCGCGCTGCTCGTTCGTACGTCGGATCCCACCGCAAATCCCATCGACCCGACCAAGACCAGTACACAGATCGCGACCGACCTGTGGAACCAGGGCAGCGGCGGGCCCACCACCTATGCGGCGCGCCGTGCCGCGGCCATCACCGGGATCCAGTCCTCCATGGGAGGTCTCCAGGGCTTCCTGGGCAATCTCACCGCGAACGTGCTCGACCTGCTGGGCAACACGCTCTCGCTGAACATCCCCGGCCTGCTGGGCAGCGTCGGCAACGTGCTCGGTAACGTCGTGGGCTTGCTGGTCGATGTGACCAATGGGTTGCGCGACGGCCTGGGGCTGGGCTGCCCGCCAGCGCTGCTCAATGGTTTCCAGGGCAATGCGAACCAGTGCATCGCCGACATCGCCGCGGCATTGAACGGTACGACCAACAACGCGGGCACGACGACACCGAATGCCCTGCTCGGTGTCGTCGGCTTTCTTCTCCAGGCGCTGAAACCAACCCTCAACAACCTGGGCGGCCTGTTGTCGAAACTATTGGACGAAGGCCTTGGGCTGGACATCGGTCGCACCGACGTCCACCTGCAATCGCTGCAATGTAGCGGCCGCGCGCGGCTGGTCTACTGAGCGGGATCAGGCCAGCTGATGCGAGCGCGCGTACTGGTAGAGCTGGCTGTCGCTCTGCAAGCCAAGCTTCCGCATGGCGTAGCGCTTCTGCTGGCTGATCGTCTTCACGCTACGGCCGGACATGTGGGCGATCTCGGTCACGGTCTGGCCTTGCGCAAGCAGGCGCAGCACTTCCGCTTCGCGAACCGAGAGGGGGTCACCTTCGGTGACACTGGCCAGAGCGTCGCTGCCGGCGCTGGTGGAGAACTGCTTGAGGCGCCGACGTGTCGCTTCACCGAGATAGGTGCGTCCCGCGCGCAAGGTGCGAATCGCGAGTATCAGCTCCGTGACCATCGAACTCTTGTCGAGTACACCACTGACACCCAGCGCGAGCATGCCGCGGACCAGCGCGGGGTTGGTCACCATGGTGACGACGAGGATGGGTGTCATGGGAAAGCGCGCGCGAAGACTGGCGAGCAGGCCAAGGCCGTCATCGGCACCGTGGACATCGGGCATGGAGAAATCGGTGATGAGAAGGTCGCAAGGCTGTGCGGCCAGTACCGAGAACAGTTCCGCGGTGCTGCGCGCCTCGCCCACCACGGTCAGGCCTTCGCCCTGGCATTGCAGCAGCGCCTTCAGGCCCATGAGAACCAGCGGATGGTCATCGGAGATGATGATTCGCATCGCAACCCCCTGATTGCCGCGACGGCGTTCGAACATTCAAGGCACGTTCCTCATTTAATCCCCGCCCCGGAACCCTGTCAATTGCCGATTCGGGGCATTTTCGGTGCGTTTCACCGCGCTACATGGGCGCGGGGGATTCCACGATGAACATCGATTCGTCCGTCCTGTTGTCCATCATCGTCGCGCTCGGCGTACTCCTCGTCCTGGCGGCGACGGGCATCCTCGTCCTGCTCTCCCGGCACACGCCCCGCGAGCGCGGACCGGGGCTGTCACAGCAGCGGCTTCTGGCACTCTCCGCGGCGGATTGGCCCGCGCTCGACGCGCTGCCGATCCCCGTCGCCATCCGCGACCAGCAAGGAACCTGCGTGCGGACGAACCGCGTATACCGGCGTAGCCCCGCTGCGGCGGTGGCGATCGACGGCCATGCGTCGCGGAGCGTCCGGCCCGGCGCCGGGTCGACCGGCGGCCTTTCGTTGGGGCAGCCGCGGCAGATCGAGTATCTGTCGGACGATGGGAATGTGCGCACGGGCATTCTGTGGAGCTACCCGATCTCGTCCGACCACGGCGATCCCGCCGGTTCGGTCGACATGTTGATCGACACATCGCCCTCACCCATCCAGGGGACGTCGTCGGATGCCGCGCGCTCCCGGTTCCTGGAACTGGCGCGTCACATGTCCATCGTGACGTTCTCGTTTCGCCGTGATACGGACGGAAGACAACGCCTCGACTTCATCTCCGGCGACCTCGCCGCACTGTTTCGCCTGAAGGAGTCCGACCTCCTCGACGTGGACGACCGTTTGCGCGACCAGCCCTTCCACGGAAGTGTCCATCCCGAGGACGCGGCGGTGTTCGAGAACTTGTTGAGCTTCGATGCCCCTGCGCGGGTGGTCCGCTCGGCGGACTTCCGCACCTTCGGTGCCCACGGCATGCGCTGGGTTCATGCGCAGGTCGCGCTACGTCGCGGGCCGGGAGAGAACCAGACGCAATTGATGGGTCACTTCGTGGACACGACCCAGGCCAATGCGCATAACGAGGCGCTACGGGTGGCGCGCAACGTGGCGGAACGCGCGTCGCGGGCCAAGACCGATTTCCTCGCGACGATGAGCCACGAGATCCGCACGCCGATGAACGGCGTGATGGGCATGCTGGAACTGCTGGGCCATACGGCGCTCGGACGCGAGCAGGCGGAGTTGCTACGCGGCATCAATGGTTCCGCGGGCGCACTGTTGCAGATACTCAACGACGTGCTGGATTTCTCGAAGCTCGAAGCGGGTGACATGCGCCTCGACATCGAGTCGTTCGACCCGCGCATGCTGCTGGACCACGTCGCCGCGATGGCGGGCGCACGCATCGACGCAAAGGGACTTCGCTTCCAGGTGGCCATCGACGCGTCGCTGGCGGGAACGCTGATGGGCGACAGCGCGCGCCTGCGCCAGGTCCTGCTGAACCTCCTGGGCAACGCCGAGAAGTTCACCGAGCAAGGCCGCATCCTGCTGAAGGTCGTCGTCGTGGGCGACGATGGCGAACACCAGGACCTTCGCATCAGCGTTTCCGATAGCGGCATCGGCATCCCCGAGGGCTTGCAGGCCGGCCTCTTCCAACCGTTCAACCAGGCCGAGTCGTCCACCAGCCGGCGTTATGGCGGCAGCGGGCTGGGACTGGCCATCTGCCGGCAACTGGTGCAGTTGATGGAAGGCGGCGTGGAACTCGACAGCAGCCAGGGCGTGGGAACGACTGTCAGCGTGAACCTTCGCCTCCCCGTCGCCCAGCGCGAGCGGACGTCGCCGGCGTCCCTGCGTGGTCGCCACGCCATCGTCAGGCTCGCCTCGGCAGACACGGCGGCGATGCTGACCGACTACCTCGCCGCCATGGACATCACGGTGGAGTGCATCCCGCCGTCACATGCGCTGCGGGAAGGCCTGTCCGCCAGTTTCCTCTTCGTCGGGGAGGAGGACCGGGAGAGCGGCCCCCAGGTGAACGCCCACGCCATCGCCGTCGTCGACAGGCCTGGCGCCAAGACGCGGGGTACGCTGCCGCATGACCGCGTGACGCTCGATGCGAACCCGCTGGGATGGCAAGCGCTCACGCACGCCTGTCTCTCCGCGCTGGATGAAGAACCTGTCGATGCGGCGCCCCCGCCCCTGGCCGCGACACGCCCCGCGGAAAGCCACGATGCGATGGATGAGGAACGGATCCTCGTTGCGGAAGATCACCCCATGAACCAGCAAGTGGTGCAGCGCCAGCTGGAGATGCTGGGATGGCACTGCGACGTGGTGGACGATGGCCAGCAGGCGCTCGAGGCGCTCCAGCGAAACCGTTACGCCATGCTGCTCACCGACTGCAACATGGCCGGGATGGACGGGTATCGGCTCGCGACCGCGTGGCGCGCGCATGAAGCGGCCAGCCACAGCGCGTCGCGGCTTCCGATTCTCGCCATGACGGCGCACGTACTGCCCAACGAGATGGCCCGTTGCCGCGAAGCCGGCATGGACGACTGTCTCAGCAAGCCCCTGCTGCTCGGTCCACTACAGGCGAAGATACGCCAGTGGATACCGGTGTCACCGCCACCCGCCGCCGATCCCGCCGACGACGACGTCACGGGCTTCGACCTGATGGATGGCAGCACGTGGCCACGTGACAGCGTACTCGCCGTACTGAACGAGACCTGCCATGCGGACCTTCTCGAGATCGATCGAGCCGTTGCCGAAGGCGATATCGGTACGGCGTCGCACCGGCTCCATCGCGTACTCGGGGCGCTGCAACTCGTCACGAGCGACCGCCTGCTCCAGGACGGACGAGGTCTTCTCGAAACGCACCAGCAACGCCCCGAAGCGGACGATCCCGTGGCGTGGCGAAACCACCTCGGTGATGTCCGCAGCTTGCTCGGGCAGCTCAACGCCTGAGTTCAACTCAGGCAGAACTCCTCCATGACCCTTTCGCACAACGTGCGGAATTCATGGAAGCTGGGCATGCGTGCGTACTCGCCGATGACCTGCATGGACGCCGCGTGGATGGTCGAGGAGGGGATGCCGTAAGGCAGCGTTTCCATCCACACGTCCGTCCAGCCCGGCGGAATGCCCGCGGCGAGCGGCGATTCGGCAAGCGGCTGCAACGCGCAGGGTTGCCCCGTGTAGAACGGCTTGCGATCCAGGCGATCCGCGTGGCTCATGCCGGCCAGTCCCTGCCCGAGTTCTTCGGCATTGGTGACGTCCCAGCAATCGAAGTTCGGATCCATCCGGTTGAACACGCCGCAGTGCGCGACGAAGACGAACACGCCATGCAGCCAGCGCCGGTCCGGCCACGGCAGCGACGACTTGCCATGCGGTCGCGGCGCCGCCTGGCGAAAGCCATCGCTGGAAAGCGGTCCGCGGCTCAGCGGCATGACGGGCTGCAGCTCCAGGCGGAAGATGGCGTCGGCGGGGTCGATGGGATGCGGAACGTAGTCGAGCTGGCTCATCAGCATCGTGTGCATGCAGTCTTCGATCGTGTCGAGGCGCAAGGCCCTCCCACCCAAGGGCTCGGCATCGATGAAGTCATACCTGCCACCGCCTGGCGCGAAGGCGGAGGCGAGGTTGGAGGCGCACACGCTGCGCAGCGCCACGGTCATGTCACGCGGGTCGCCCCACGAACGCGCGGCGAACGGATCGACGCCGATGCCGAGGCAGCGTTGCACGACCGTGCGCCAGCCGGCGCGGTTCGCGAATCCGGATTCATTCATGACGTACATGTGTCCCCCTGGTCCCGGCGCCCAGGCGTCGCGGATAAAAAAAGGCGACCTGTACGGCGTGCACACAGTAATATCCGAGCGTTCACGCCATAGGTATCAGACGATTCTTATGCCGCGTGCGAAAACCACTCAGTGGAAACCATTGCCATGACCACGGCTCTACTCGTGATCGACATGCAGCAAGCCCTTTGCTCCGGCGAAGAGGAAGCGTTCGATATCAAGGACGTGATCAAGCGCGTCAACATGCTGATCGCGAACGCGAAGATCGGCGGCGCCGCGGTGATCTTCATCCAGCACGAGGAAGACGAAGGCGCGTTGCGCGTCGACAGCGAAGGCTGGCAGCTGACGCAGGGGCTCACGGTGGCCGACGGCGACGTCCGGCTTCGCAAGACCTCGCCCGATGCGTTCCACCGCACCGAACTGGCCGGGATACTGGAGCGGCTGGGCGTCACCGGTCTTGTCGTCTGCGGCCTGCAGACCGACTTCTGCGTGGACACGACCGTCCGGCGGGCCCTGGCCCTCGGCTATCCCGTCGTCCTGGCGGCGGACGCACATTCGACGATCGACAACGGCGTGCTCACGGCGGCCCAGATCATCGCGCATCACAACCGCACGCTCAGCAACATCAGCAGTTTCGGGCCCAGGGCACGGGTCCGGGCGGCGGCCGATATCCGCTTTCCCATCGCCTGACCGTTGGCGGGTGAGCCGAATACGGCGTATATTCGGCTCACATAATGAGCCGAATGGCATGAATGACACCCCCTGGATCTGGCAGCAGCCCGACTGGCCGGCGTTTCGCTGGCAAGACGGCGTGCTGGCGCCACTCCTGCGGGCATGCCAGATCGCCCAGGGTCGCCTGATCGGCGCGGCGGGTGCGGTGGCGTCCGATGTAGGCGTTCGCAGCGAACTGGATGCGCTGCTGAAGAACATCCTCACGTCCTCAGCCATCGAGGGTGAGGAACTGAACGCCGCCTCTGTACGCTCGGCGCTGGCCCGCAGGCTGGGCGTGGACGACGAGGTGACCGAGCGCCCCTCCTCGCGCAGCGAAGGCCTCGCGGAATTGCTGTTGGACGCGACGCGACACTACCGCGAGGCCCTCGACCTTCCTCGTCTGATGCGCTGGCACGCACTGCTTTTTCCAGTGG
>DATNJP010000412.1:0-4053 GCA_035603855.1 Luteibacter sp.
GACGTCGCGGGCGGTGGTCGGGCCGACCAGCGGAAGGACCAGGTAATCGCCCTCGGGCACGCCCCAGCGGGCCAGGGTCACGCCAAAATCGTTCTCTTCGAGCGGGAGCCCGAGGAGGCTGGCCGGATCCTTGAAGCCCAGGAAGCCGATGGTCAGGTTGACCACGAAGCGGCTGGTCGACAGGAATGCCTGCTTGGGCCGGGCCTGGAGCAGGTCGTTCGCCACCGTCACCGGGAGCCGGATATTGGTGTAGAAGTCGCTGATCGCGGTCCGGACGGGCGGGTTGGTTACCTTGCGGTAGCCGACCGCGACCGGGCGGATGACCGCCTTGTCCAGCTGGTCATTGAAGGCGTACACCTTGCGGTTGAACTTTTCGTTCGGGTCGTCGGTCCGCGGGGGCGCGACATGGCAGGCTGCCAGCAGGCTGGCGGCCAGGAGGCCTAGCGCGGTGCGGATGATCCGTTGCGGGGTTCTGGGGCGCATCGATGTGGCTTTGGGGGTGGGGCGGTCCTTTAGTGTACCGCGCGGTTTTATTATTTGCACTAATACCCGTCCGTCCTGGTCAGAACCGTGCATGATACCCCTCCCCCGATTGCCAGCCAACGGGCCGGGCCGCTAAACTGCACGGTCAGAAGTATCTTTATTGTCAAGGATTTGAAATGGCCCGTATTACCGTCGAAGACTGCCTCGAGGTAGTCGACAACCGCTTTGAGCTCGTGCTCATGGCGACCAAGCGCGCGCGCCAGTTGTCCAAAGGTGCCGAGCCGACCCTCGACCCGAACAACGATAAGCCGACCGTGCTCGCCCTGCGCGAAATCGCCGATCGCCGCGTCAGCGACGAGATGATCGACGAGATCGACCGCGCCGCCCGTGAACGTGCCGAGCGCGAAGCCCTCGAGTGGGCCGCCACGGAAGTGGACGACGACCTCTCGAAGGGCGGAGATGATTGATGACGCCGGGTCGCTGTCGGCCCTGCAACCTTCCGTACCCTGCGCAAGATAATGCGCGGCCGTTGACGCCGCGCGTGGGAGGCTCGTTCGCCTGAGGGCGCGAGGTTCTCCCATGGAAGTCATCCCTGCGAAAAAACTGACCGACGTGGTCGACGATGGACCGGTGCCTCCGTATGTGCAGGCGCTGGAAGATCGCGTGGGCGCTTACCTGCCGCATGAGCAGGTCCTGCGTATCCGCCGGGCCTTCCTGGTCGGCGCCGCGGCCCATGATGGACAAACTCGCAAATCCGGCGAACCGTACATCACGCATCCCGTGGCCGTGGCCCAGGTGCTCGCCGACCTCGGCCTCGACGCCGAGACGATCATCGCGGCGATCCTGCACGACACGCTGGAAGACACCAAGCTCGAGCGCGCGGAACTCGCCGGCGCCTTCGGCGAAACCGTGGCCGAGCTGGTCGACGGTGTCACCAAGCTCGACAAGATGCAGTTCTCGAGCCGTGCCGAAGCCGACGCCGAGAGTTTCCGCAAGATGCTGCTGGCGATGGCGCGCGACCTGCGCGTCATCCTGATCAAGCTGTCCGACCGCCTGCACAACATGCGCACGCTGGGCGCGAAGGATGCCGTGTCGCGCCGGCGCATCGCGCGCGAAACGCTGGAGATCTACGCGCCCATCGCGCAGCGACTCGGCATGAACAAGTTCAAGGCCGAACTGCAGGACCTCGGCTTCAAGGCGCTCTATCCCGACCGTCACCGCATCATCGGCGAGCGCATCCGCGCCGCGCTGGGCAACCGCCGCGAAGCGATGGCGAAGATCGAGATGGCCCTCGAGGGCCGCCTCGCCGCGGAGAAGATCCCGGGCCGCGCGGTCAGCCGGATCAAGTCGGCGTGGAGCATCTATTCGAAGATGCGCAACGAGCACAAGTCGTTCGCGCAGCTGATGGACGTCTACGGCTTCCGTGTCATCACCGACAGCGCGATGCATTGCTACATGGCGCTTGGCGCCGTGCATGGCCTGTACAAGCCGGTGGACGCCCGCTTCAAGGATTTCATCGCCATCCCCAAGGGCAATGGCTACCAGTCATTGCACACCGTGCTGCTCGGTCCTTTCGGCGCGCCCATCGAGATCCAGATCCGCACGTCGGAGATGGAGTCGGTGGCCGAGCGTGGCGTGGCCGCGCACTGGGCGTACAAGAGCGACTCCGGTCCCGCGAACAGCGCGCAGGCGCGCGCACGCGAGTGGCTATCCGCGCTCGCCGACAGCCAGGCGAACACGCCCTCGGCGTCGGAGTTCCTCGAGAACGTCAAGATCGACCTGTTCCCGGACGAGGTCTACCTGTTCACGCCGCGTGGCGACATCTTCTCGTTGCCGCGCAACGCCACGGCGCTCGACTTCGCTTATGCGGTGCATACCGACGTGGGCGACCACGCCGTCGCCGCGCGCGTGGACAAGAAACTGGTACCGCTGCGCACCCGGCTGGTATCCGGCCAGCAGGTGGAAGTCATCACCGCACCTTCCGCCGTGCCGAATCCGGCGTGGCTAGAAGCCGTGGTCACCGGCAAGGCGCGCACCGCCATCCGCCAGTACCTGAAACACCTGCAACACGAGGACGCGGTGGACTTCGGTCATCGCATGCTCGATCGCGCGCTGGACGCGCGTGGGCTCAGCCTCGATTCGATTCCGGGCACCGCGCTCGACCGCTTCCTCGAAGATGCGAAGCTCAAGCGCCTGGAAGAACTGCTTTCGGAAATCGCGCTCGGCAATCGCTTCGCCGACCAGGTCGCGACGCAGCTGGTCGCCTTGCTCGGACCGCGCGAGAGCCATCCGCAGGTGCCCGCGGAGCACACGGCGGAGAAGATCCGCATCAGCGGTGCCGAACGCGGTGTCCTCAGCTTCGGCAATTGCTGTCATCCCCTGCCGGGCGACGAGATCGTCGGTTTCCTCTCGTCGGGCAAGGGTATCGTCGTGCACCGCGTCGAATGCCCGAACGTCGCGGAGTTCCGCAAGACGCCCGAGCGCATCGTCGCCATCGAATGGGATCGCGACGTCTCCGGCGATTACCGCGCCGAGTTGCGCATCGAGGTCCTGAACCGCCCGGGCGTGCTCGCCACCGTCGCCGCGGCCATCGCGGACGCGGGTTCGAACATCGAGAACGTCGAGTATATCGAGCGTGACAGCACCGCCGCGACACTGCTCTTCGCCATCGAAGTGAAGGACCGCAAGCATCTGGCCGACGTGATGCGTCGCGTCCGCCGCACCGGTGTCGTCAGCGGCGTCTACCGCCACCCGTTGTAAGGTGGCTTCGGTAGCGGCGCGTCGGCAGCATCGATAGACTGCGCTGAACGACTCGAGGACACCCCATGACCCGCAGCACCATCGCCACCGACAAGGCACCTTCGGCCATCGGCCCGTATTCGCAGGCCGTGCGCGCCGGTAACACCGTGTACTTCTCGGGGCAGATCCCGCTCGATCCCGCCACGGGCAACCTCGTCGACGGTGACATCACGGCGCAGACGCGCCGCGTGTTCGACAACCTCGTCGCCGTCGCCGAAGCGGCGGGCGGCAAGCTGTCCGACATCGTCCGTGTCGGCATCTACGTGACCGACCTTGGCAACTTCGCCGCGGTCAACGCCGTGATGGCCGAGTACTTCCAGCAGCCGTATCCGGCGCGCTCGACCATCGAAGTGTCCGGCTTGCCGAAGGGCGCCCAGGTCGAAGTCGACGCGATCCTCGTCCTGCCGTAAGGCAGCGCGCGGTTCCCGTGGCCCGAAGCGCAGCAACGACGCCCGCCGTACCCACGGCGGACCCGGGACGCGCGCCGCTGACCACACTCGGCGGCGTCGGGCCCGCGCTCGCGGATACGCTGGCCCGACTTGGCCTGCGCCAGGTGCAGGACCTCTGGTTTCATCTGCCGCTGCGCTATGAAGACCGCACGACGGTCGTGCCTATCCGCGACCTGCGTCCCGGGGATCGCGCGCAGGTGGAGGGCATCGTCGAACACGTCGAGCGAGGCTTCCGCTTCCGTCCGCAACTGAAGGTCATCATCGGGGACGATTCCGGTGGCGTGTTGCTGCTGCGCTTTTTCCACTTCCGCAAGTCGCAGGT
>DATNJP010000413.1:0-3245 GCA_035603855.1 Luteibacter sp.
TAGTGCGGCGGAGCGATTGGCGCATGGCTCGGATCCCCTGGCGGTTGTCAGCCTTCGATCCTCGCGGTCCCTCACCGGGTGGGCCTGTGCCATAGGTCATGGTGCCGGTCAGGGGAAGACCAGCACCGGGGTCTCCCCATCGAGGATCACGCTTCGCGCGACGTGCCGCAGCGAGCGCGCGTCATGGGCATGTCCGTGCATGACGATGAGGTCGCAACGACCGTGCCGGGCGCGGTCGAGGATGGCGACATCGAAGCGCTTGTCGACCACATACCCCGTGGCGATGGGGACGCCGCGAGCCGTCGCCATGCGTGCGATGTCGTCCAGTGTTTCCTGCGCACGGTGCGTTGCGCGGTTCTGGCAGACGTCGCCTTCGATGACATCGGCGAAGCGCTCGACAGCGGGCAACGGCGACATCACATAGAGGGCCTGCACCTCGGCCTGCAGCGACGCGGCCAGCTCCATGCAGCCTTCGGCGCAGCGATGCGCCCCTTCGGAACCGTCGACGACCAGCAATATCTTCCTGAAAGGCCATTCGCCTTCCGCATGCGTTTCTCCTGCCGACTCGTCCAGGCTCACGGGACTGGCCGGCTCGGAACAGACGAGCACCGGCAGGCCGGTCGTCAGCAGGATCTTCTGCGTCTCGCTGCCGAGCAGCAGCCTCTGCAGTCCCCGGCGTCCGTGCGAGCCGGTCACGATCAGGTCGCATCCGCGTGCCTGCGCAATGTCCTCGATGGTGCGGTGGACCGCCGTGCCCACCTCATGGACGGGCGTGCAGGCCACCCCGGCGTCCGCCGCCATGCTTTCGACGTGGGCCAGACAATGGGCGGCATGCTTGTGCGCATGGTCGACGTAGGCCGCTTCGCACTGCGGGAGCAGCATCATCTCGCCATAGGTAGTGGCGCGAAACGGTTCGACCACGTGCACGGCGGTAACGGAGGCGCCGGATGCCCTGGCGAGGCCGAGAGCCGTCCGCGCGGCGATGCCGGCGACGAAGGAGCCGTCGGTGGCGATGAGAAGGTGCCTGAACATGGTGAGCCCTCCGCTTGCGCAATGTGCCCGCGGCATCGGCTCTTCCACCGTGTCGTGCTCCATGAGCGCCGGTGTCGTGACACCATTAAATGCCGGGGCGGGGCCCGCTGCAAGCGGATTCGGCGCCGCCGTTTCAAACGGGGGACTTCGCGCGCCCGCGGCCTGCGGCTAGCATGCTTTCCATGAAAGCACCCACGTTGCGGCGCATCCTGAATGCCTGGCCGCCCTTCCTGTTCACGGGAATCCGCGTCGTCCAGATGGACGATTACCGATACGCGAAAGTGCGCCTCAAGCTGGCCTGGTACAACCGGAATTACGTGCGCACGCAATTCGGCGGCAACCTGTTTTCCATGACCGATCCGTTCTGGATGATCATGACGCTGAAGTCGCTGGGCAACGATTACATCGTCTGGGACCAGGCGGGAGAGATCCGCTTCGTGGCCCCGGGGCGCGAGGATGTCTTCGCGGAGTTCCGCATCGAGGAAGCCGTGCTGGACGAGTTGCGCGCAGCGACGGCTAACGGCGAGAAATGCCTGCGCTGGTTCGACACGGACATCCGCACGGCATCCGGCGAACTCGTCGCCACCGTGCGGAAACAGCTCTACGTGCGGCGGAAACGCCGCTAAAACGCTCGTTCCCGCGAATCAGAACAGCAGCGAAGCCATCTTCCGGCGATACGTGCCCACCAGCTCCGCGTCGTCCAGCGTCGCGAACGCGGCAAGCAGGCGCTTCTTCGCCTGGCCGTCCTGCCAGTCGCGCTGGCGCTTCAGGATGTCGAGGAACTGATCGAGACCGGCGGCCACTTCGCCTTCGATCAGCAAGCGCACGCCGAGGAGGTCGCGCGCTTCCCAGTCGCTGTCGTTCGTCTGCACGCGCGACTGCAGTTCCGCCAGCGACGGTGCGCCGGCGAGCGCACGGGCCAGCTCGAGCTGGCTGCGCAGGCGTACGGCACGCGCATCGGTCGCAAGGTTGGCGGGCAGGGCATCCAGTTCGGCCTGAGCCGGTTCCACCTGCCCGGCGCGCATCAGGGCGAGCGCGAGGTCGAGCTTCAGTTCCGCGCGATCCGGCTCCGCGGCGATCGCCTGCTGCAGACGGTTGATGGCTTCCTCGGCCGTCTCCGGCGGGAGCGCCTCGGCGGCCGCATCCGCGCCGGCCTCGGCGGGCTGCAGGCCATGCTTGGTCAGGAATTCACGGATCTGGCCCTCGGGCAGGGCGCCCGCGAAGCCGTCGACGACCTGACCCTGGCTGATCAGGATCACGGTGGGGATGCTGCGCACGCCGAACATCGCCGCCAGTTGCTGTTCCGCGTCCACGTCGATCTTGGCGAGACGGAAGGCGCCGTTGTACTCGGCGGCCAGCTTTTCGAGGATCGGACCCAGCGACTTGCAGGGGCCGCACCATTCGGCCCACAGGTCGACCAGGATGGGGGTCTCGAGCGATGCCTGGATGACGTCGGTCTCGAAACCGGCCGTGGTGGCGTCGAAGACGTGTTCACTGCGGGTCTGGGCGCTGCTCACGGAAGGCTCCTGGGACATAAGTCGATGCCCGGTAAATCGGGGAAGTGCGGGAGCATATCAAGCCCCCGTGGTGTTTTAGGAGCAGTCCTACAGCCCCCGTCATGCGCCGTTTACGCGGATTTGCGATCATATGCGGGCGGGCCGTTGCGGCCTCGAACCGCCGGGAAGGCATGCACAGCGCCCACGATCTGATCATTTGCGAACACTGCGACTCCGTTTACCGGAGGCGCCGGCTTGCGCGCGGCGAAGTGGCCGACTGCACCGTTTGCGGCGCCGTGCTCGAGCGCCACCAGTGGATCGGCATCGACGGCCAGTTCGCCCTGATCGTGGCGGCATTCATCGTGTTCGTCATCGCGAACGTATCGCCGATCGTCACCCTGGGCCTTTCCGGCATGACCGCCGCGACGACGCTATGGGGCGCCGTGATCGCCATGTGGCAGGACGGCGCCCAACTGGTGGCCTTCCTGAGCGCGATGACGCTGTTCTTCTTTCCGCTGAGCCAGATCGTGATCTTTGGCTGGGTGCTCTGGTTCGCTCGAAGCCGGCGCCGCGCGCCCGGTTTCGCGCTGGCGATGTCCGCCCTGGTCAAGGTCAAGCCCTGGAGCATGATCGAGGTCTTCATGCTTGGCACCCTGGTCGCGGTGGTCAAGGCGCACACCTATTTCGACGTGGTGCCTGGCCCGGGCATATGGGCCT
>DATNJP010000414.1:0-4205 GCA_035603855.1 Luteibacter sp.
TGCTATGGGAGTTCTTCCCGGGTCACCCGAACCTGTTGCCGGCGAGCCGGTCGCGCGCCGATATCGGCGGGCCGGTCGTGGCGAAGCCCTACTGGGGTCGCGAGGGTGAGGGCATCGTGGTGCTCGAAGCCGGTGAGCGCGGCGACGGCAATCCCTTGCAGGTATACCAGGCGCTGGCCCCCCTGCCCGTCTTCGACGGCCGGCACGCGCTGGTCGGTTCCTGGGTGATCGGCGACGAATCCGCAGGCATCGGCATCCGCGAAGACGGCGACCGCATCACGCGCAACACGAGCTGCTTCGTACCGCACTTGTTCCGCTGATCGCTCGCGGTCGGGATGGCTCCCTGCCGATGGAATGGCTCCCTGCTGATGGAATGGCTCCATGGGTGATGGCATGGCTCCATGGGTGATGGCATGGCTCTGTGTGGGAGCCGCTTCAGCGGCGATGGGTGCTCGCCGAGGACTGGCCCGCTGCCGCGGGATCGCCGCTGAAGCGGCTCCCACATCAAGCTCCCACATCAAGCTTCCACACAAGCTCTCACACAGACTCCCGCTGGAACTCCCACAGCCGGCGCAAGGGGTGGTTTGGTAGGATGCTTGCCCCGCGCACCAAGGACACACCATGCCCCTGCCCACCGTCGAAAAGGAAACCCGCCCGTCGCCTTCGTGGTCGGTCATCTGGTTGCATGGCCTTGGTGCCGACGGCAACGACTTCGCGCCTATCGTGCCGGAGCTGGTCGATGCGGCATGGCCGGGGGTGCGTTTCGTCTTCCCGCATGCGCCCGTGCGTCCGGTGACGGTGAACAACGGGATGCCGATGCGCGCGTGGTACGACATCAAGGGGCTGGCGATCGCCGACAAGCAGGATGCCGAAGGCATCCGCGGTTCGATCGACGACGTGGAAGCGCTGATCGCCCGTGAGAACGAACGCGGCATGCCGACCTCGCGCATCGTGCTTGCCGGGTTCTCGCAGGGCGGAGCCATGGCGCTCTCGGCGGGTCTTCGTCATCGCGAGGCGCTGGCGGGCATCCTCGTGCTCTCGGCCTACCTGCCGCTGCATGACACGATCGAAGCGGAGCGCAGCGGGGCGAACCACGCCACGCCGATCTTCTGGGGTCATGGCACGGCCGACCCCATCGTGCCGATGACGCTGGGCGAGCATTCGCGCCAGGCACTGGAAGCGCTCGGCCACCGCGTCGAGTGGCATACCTATCCCATGGCCCACCAGGTCAGCCTGCCCGAGATCGGGGATATCCGTACGTGGCTGTCGGAGCGCTTCGCCGACGCGTGATCGCGCGCGCGTCGGCGCTGGCGGGCATCCGGCATACTCGCCGCATGTCCGCGAGCCCACCCGAAACCCCCGCCACGCCTCGCCCGCCATCGGCGCCGCTGCCCGACTTCTGCAGCTTGCCGGTGCTGTTCGCGTTGCTGGTGGTGGGTGCGCTCACGGTCACCTTGATGTGGCTGTCGCCGGGTAACGACGGCAGCCTGCGCGACTATTGCATCGCCGTGCTGT
The DNA here is from genome assembly GCA_035603855.1 of Luteibacter sp. Taxonomy (GTDB): domain Bacteria; phylum Pseudomonadota; class Gammaproteobacteria; order Xanthomonadales; family Rhodanobacteraceae; genus Luteibacter. The sequence continues at coordinate 1,516 of DATNJP010000414.1, forward strand.
TCACCAGCTGGCTTTCGATGCTGCTGACGGTGGCGCTGTGCAAGTTGCGTCCGTGGATGCAGCGACTTCCCTGGTTATGGCCTTACGCGGCGGTGTGGCTGCTGCTGGTGGCCACGGTGGGTGCGAGTGCGGCCTTGCTGGGCTGGATCGACCATAACCTCGGCGCCGGCCTCAGCCCGGCCTCGCATTTTCGCTTCGTGCGCGACAGCGTCGTCGCCACTGGCCTGCTCGGGGCGGGCCTGCTTCGCTACTTCTACGTGGTGGCGCAATGGCAGGCACGCGTGGCCGCGGAGGCACAGGCGCAGGTTGCCGCGCTGCAGGCCCGCATCCGTCCGCATTTCCTCTTCAACAGCATGAACGCCGTGGCGGCGTTGATCCGCGTGGATCCCGACGCGGCCGAGCGCACGGTCGAGAATCTCGCCGAACTGTTCCGCGCCGCCCTGGGCAGCGACCTTTCGTCGGTGGGAACGCTGGGCGAGGAATGGGCGCTGGTCGACCGCTATCTGGAGATCGAGGCCTTGCGCCTCGGCGAGCGTCTTCGCGTGGAGCGCGAGATCGACGTGCCGGAAGATATGCCTCTGCCACGCCTGCTGCTCCAGCCTCTGGTGGAGAACGCCATCCGGCACGGCGTGCAGCCCCGGCGCGACGGCGGCACGATTCGCCTGGGCGGCCGCCGCGTGCCAGGCGGCGTGGAGATCGTGGTGGACAATCCGCTGGCCGATGTCCCGGCCGCGCCGGGCAATGGACACGGCTTGCGCAACGTCCGCGAGCGCGTGCGCTTTCATTTCGGCGAGGTCGCCAGCGTGTGTGCCGAGGCCGTGGATGGCCGTTTCATCGTGACCGTCTTCCTGCCGGAGATCGCGCATGCGCGTCCTGATCGCCGATGACGAACCGCTGGCGCGCATGCGCCTGCGCAGCTTGCTGGCCCGGCGCGACGACATCGTCGTGGTGGGTGAGGTCGCCGACGGCGATGCCGTGCTCGAGGCCTGCACCCAGTTGAAACCCGACCTGGTCCTGCTCGACATCGAGATGCCCGGGCTGACCGGGACCGCCGCCGCGAAACGGCTCGCCGCGTTGCCGGCGCCGCCGCAGGTGATCTTCTGCACGGCCTATGAGCAGCATGCCCTGAGCGCCTTCGACCTCGGCGCCACCGATTACCTGTTGAAACCCGTTCGCGCGGAGCGTCTGGACGAGGCCGTGGACCGCGCCGGCGCGCGTCAGAAGCCCACGCGTGTGGAGCGCGGCGCCTGGTTGCGCGCCCGGCATGGGGCGGACGAGGTGCGCGTGGCGCTCGACGATGTGCTCTATCTTCTCGCCGACGAGAAGTACGTGGCCGTGCACCACGGTGGCGGCATGTGGCTGATCGACGAATCGCTGCGCCAGCTCGAAACGGCCCATGGCGAACGGCTGGTGCGGCTTCACCGCAACTGCCTGGTGCCGCGCGAGCGCCTGCTGGGCCTGAAGACCCTGGCCGATGGACGCGTCCTCGCACGCCTGTCCGGCACGGATGTCACGCCCGAGGTGAGCCGGCGCAACCTCCCCGCCGTTCGCCAGATGCTGCGCACCCCCGGCACCTGAGGGCGGACAAAGACCGTCAACCGCGCTGCGCCCGGCGACGGTTTGCGGGACAATCGTCGTCTTCGTCGATCGCCCGCCTGGACCGCAATGACCGCACCGCTTCGCATCGCCACCCGCAAGAGCGCCCTGGCCCTCTGGCAGGCAGAACACGTGGCCTCCCTCTTGCGCCAGGCGCACCCGGGGCTGCTGGTCGAGCTGGTGCCACTGTCCACGCGCGGGGACGAGATACTCGACCGTTCGCTGGCGACCATCGGCGGCAAGGGCCTGTTCCTCAAGGAACTGGAGATCGCGATGCTCGAGGATCGCGCGGACATCGCCGTCCACTCGTTGAAGGATGTGCCGGCCGAACTGGAGCCGGGTTTCGTCCTCTCGGCGATCCTGCCACGCGCCGACGCCGCCGACGCGTTCATCAGCAACCACTACGCGAACCTCGCCGAGTTGCCCAACGGCGCTCGCGTGGGTACGTCGTCGCTGCGTCGCCAGGCCCAGCTGCGCTCGGTGCGGCCCGACCTGCAGTTGCTCGACCTGCGTGGCAACGTGAACACCCGGCTCGCCAAGCTGGACGAAGGCCACTACGACGCGATCATCCTCGCCTGCGCGGGCGTGGAGCGTCTTGGCATGGCACATCGCATCACCACGCGCCTCGCGAGCCCGGACTGGTTGCCCGCGCCCGGCCAGGGTGCGATCGCGGTGGAATCGCGCGCGTCCGACCAGCGGGTGACGGAACTGATGGCCGCACTGATCGACGAGGAAACGCGCATTGCGGTGGACGCCGAGCGTGCGATGAACGAGAGGCTCGGCGGCAGCTGCGCGGTAGCCATCGGTGCGTGGTGCGTCGTGGCGGAGCACGGCCTCACGCTGCACGGCATGGTGGGCAACGCGGCCACGGGCGAACTGCTGCATGCGCAGGCCGACAGCGCGGGCGACACGCCGGTGGAGCTGGGCCATGAAGTAGCCGCGATGCTGATCGGCCTGGGTGCCGAGGAATTCCTTAAGCCGCAGCGGTGAAGGAATCGCCGCTGAAGCGGCTCCCACATAGAGCGGGGGCTGCTTTCTTTCTGGGGAGGCCATGGAGCATCGCCGCTGAAGCGGCTCCCACATAGAGCGGGGGG
>DATNJP010000415.1:0-12408 GCA_035603855.1 Luteibacter sp.
CGCCGTAGCCGCCGGTCTGCACGTCGAGCTGCTGGATGGCCTGGAAGGGCACTTCCGAGAACGAAAGGTTGTTGTACAGGTTGGTGACGTTGAAGCCGTTGACGTAGTAGCTGTTCTCGGCCACCGAGGCGCCACCGAACGACGGCAGGTTGCCGAACGCGGAGTCGCCCTTGACGGTGCCCGGGGTCAGCGCGGCGACGTCGACGACGTTGCGCGGCACGGGCAGGCTGTTGAGCTGGTCGGCGGTGAAGCTGGTGCGCGATTCCACCGAGGCGACGTCGATGGCGGCAAGGGCGTTGGCCGACACGGTGACCGTGTCGAGCGCCTGCGCGCTGGCGTCGGTGGAGGCCGGCGCGGTGAAGTTCACCTGCGCGGACTGGCCCGCGACGACGTTGATGTCGCGCGTCGAAACCGTCGCGCCGTTCTGCTGCACGTTGATGCGGTAGCTGCCGACCGGCAGCGAGGACGCGCGATAGCGACCGTCTTCGCCGACGGTGACGGTGCGCGATGCACCCGAACCGAGGTTCTGGATCTGGATGGTCTGCGAGGCCGCGGCGCTGCCGTAGATGTCGCCGACGGTGCTCTGCGCGTACGCGGTACCGGCGAGCAGGCAGGCGCCGAGCGCCGAGACGAGCGCGGTGCGCTTCAGCACGCTGGAGCGTGCGAACAGGGTGGTGCTTGTCATGAGGTCAAAGTCTCCCTGGCCCTGCTTCGCAGCAAGGCTGAACAGCTTGTAGTAGCGCCGCTAACGGCACTCGTTTGTGGGGGTGAACTGGGCGTGGAGTGTGGGGACACTCACGTCGCGCCAACCCAAAGGCGCTATGCGACGTAACACGAACATAACGCGCTGGTCACGTCACTGCAAGGACTTGAGACCGATTCCTATCTGATCTTTCGGAATGCGTTGGATCGTGCGAAATGCGGGAGATATCGCAGGTGCGGCATGCTGTCGCAGGTTCGTATCTCAGAATCGCTGTTGGTAGCCGATGTAGAAATAACGGTCGACATCGAATGCCGGGTTGTACGGTGGACTACCGCCGCCGGCGCTCGAGACGTTGTAGTAGAACGGACCTTTGCGGTCGAAAATATTGTTCACGCCCAAGCGGAAGCTGCCGTTCCACGGTGCCTGCCAGCGCAGTTGCAGATCGTTGAATGCGACGCCGCCCTTGCGGCTGACGCCTGTGACGCCGGTGAGTGCGTTGAGTTCATCGGGGCGATTGCATTCGACGTCGGTCGACCAGCAGGAATCCTTCAGGCCTGAGAAATATCGCGTCGTCCATGTCGCGCCGAAGCGCTGCCACGACCAGTCGAGCGAAAGATTGGAGCGAACGCGATACAGGCCCTGCACGCCGTTCATGTAGCCGGCGAGGTGTCGCGGCGCCGCGCCCGGGCTGCTGATCTGCGTGTAATCCTTCAGATAGGTGCTATCCGAAAGCACCGTGAACTCGCCAAAGCGCGTTTCAGGAAAACGGTAGTGCAGGCCGAGGTCATAGCCTTCGGTGCGCAGCGAACCCAGGTTGGCGAGGCTTTCGTCCAGCGAGGTGATGTGACCGTCGGCCGCGCGCGTGAAACGGCCGCACCACGTCGGGTCGTTGCGCACATAGCAGAAGTTCAGGATGTCGCCCGCGAGGATCGGCGTGATGACGCCGCTGATGTCGATCTTGTAGTAGTCGAGGGTGACGTCCAGGCCATCGACATAGCTGGGGCTGTAGACCAGGCCCGCCGTGCGAGTGATGGACGTTTCCGGTTTCAGTGCCGGATTGGCGCCCGTGCGGAAGGCGGTGGGATTCTGTCCACCCGTCGCCGAACCGATCTGCGCGCCCGACTGGTCGATCTGGCGATAGTTCGCCGGCACGCCCGCTGCCGTGCAGCGCGAGCGCACGCCGGCGTCCGTGGCGGACGCACCGAACGCGCTGTCGCAGGGATCGAGGAAGCTTTCGAACGATTCGCTCGATCCCGCGTACAGGTCGGCGATCGTCGGTGCACGGAAACCTTCGGCATACGTGGCACGGAGCAGCAGGTCGTCGAAGGGCTTCCAGCGGAAGCTGTACTTGTTGTTCGTGCGTCCGCCAAAGGCGCTGTAGTGCGAATAGCGCGTCGATGCGTTCACAGCCAGCTCTCGTGCCAGCGGAAGGTCGGACAGCAGCGGCACGTCGAATTCGAGGTAAGCCTCGTTGACGATGTAGCCACCGTTGGTCGGGTCGCTGGCAAGCTGGGTGGTGAGGCCGGCGGAATCCGCGGGATCGGGCGTGTAGCGGCCGTTTTCGCGCCGATGCTCGAGACCGCCTGCCGCGCGCAACGTGCCGGCGGGCAGGTCGACGATGCCGCCGGTGAGGTTGGCGATGATGTCGTTCGTGCGGGTGACCTGGTGTGCCGTGGTCGTGGAACCGACGTAGTTCCAGACGGCATCCGGCGTGCCACCCGGGCCGGCGAGGATGTTCCAGGGCACGCAGCCGGCTGCGCGGTCGGCGGCATCGGCGCAGGCCACCTGGCCATCGATGGTCGTGGTCGGACCGAGGGCCTTGCGCGCGTTCACCAGGTTGATGTTGCCGCTGGTGGTCTGGCTCGCGCGGGCCTCGGAATAGGCGTAGGTGACGTCCCAGTTCCAGGTGTGGTCCGCCCACTGGAACGTGCCCTCGGCGCCGGCATCCACGTGCATGGTCTTGCTTTTCGCCCAGATCATGCGCGGCAATTCGGTGGTGCGCCGGAAGAAGGACGTGTCTTCGCCCGGGAAGGGGTTGTACGCGTTGGCCGGATCGATCGTCAGGCCACCGCCTCGTCCCGAGCCGCTTTCCAGCGGGTAACCCGCTGCCTGGCTGCGCGTGTCGCGCACGCCGTAGCTCGCCATGCCGCGCAGGGCGATGTCGTCGGTGAGGTTGTAGCGGCCCGTGCCGAACAGGTTGCGCAGCTTGCTGCCCGCGCGGAAGGTCATGTCCTGCGGCGTGGAGTACTTGTCCGCATTGCTGGTGACATCGTACGGATGGTAGTTGGCGAGGTTGGCCGTATCGCCGACGACGCCACCGGGATGGTTCACCACATAGCGATTGGCCAGCCAGGTGCCGTCGGCCGCGAAGCTTCCAGCGCCCGGCGTGCCGGGCGCGCGCGGATCGACCACGCCGCCATAGGGGCCCATGCCGAAGCCGGCGTCCGGATGGCGCGGGCCGTAGGCCGTGCGCGTGAGTGAACGCTTGTCGTCGCGCAACGCATCGGCGTCCTCGTAGGTGGCGCCGAGGATGATCGAGGCGTGGTCGTTGCTCTTGCCCCAGGTGAACGTGCCGTTCTTCTGCGTGCCGTCGCCCTGGCCGTTCACCCCATAGAGGACATCGGCCGATGCCCCTTCGAAGCGATCGGTGGTGACGATGTTCAGCACGCCGCCGATGGCATCGGAGCCATAGATGGACGAGGCGCCATCCTTCAGCACCTCGATGCGCTCGACGATGGAGACGGGGATGGTCGAGAGATCGGTGAGGCCGCCCAGACTGGTGGTCCAACGGCGTCCGTTGACGAGCACGAGGGTGCGTACGGCACCCAGGTTGCGCAGGTTGGCGTAGCGCCCGCCGGCATCGCCGCTCGAGGACAACGTGTCCTGGGGCGTGACTTCGGGCGTGCTGCCGGAGGGCATGCGGGCGATGATGTCGCCCAGGCTGGTCAGGCCGGTGTCGCGGATGGCCTGGCGATCCATGGTGAACACGGGTTGGGCCGTTTCCACGTCGGTCCCGCGAATGCGCGAGCCGGTGATCGTGACGTTCACCGGCGCGAGCGTTTCGGCGGAAGAGGGCGCGGTTTGCTGCGCCCTGGCGGCGGCGACGGGCAGAGCTGCCAGAAGTGCGGTCGCGAGCACGATGTGGCGCAGCGCGACAGGGCGCCGGTGCTCCGAACTGACGTACATACCCCGAAACCTCCCAAGCCCCGCCATACCCCACCCGGGCGCGACGATCACGCGACCATAACGCTTGGGGTACGGCGGGCGCAACCGCCGGAGGTCCTAGGAGTACGTCATGGCGCGGCAGACGCGGTCGCGGCCTGGCCGTCGCCGATGTGCTTGTCGAGGAAGGCCTGGAGGCGGGTGTAGAACTCCTCGACGTTCTCCGGCTTGACGAAACCGTGCCGCTCGTCCGGCTTGGTGAGCGTTTCATACGGCTTGTGCGCGGCGTCCAGGGCGGCACGCATGGCCTTGAACTGGGCGAACGGCGCGCGTTCGTCGTCCTCGCCGTGGACCAGGAACACCGGCACGTCGATCTTGTCCGCCAGATGGGTGGGCGAGTTCGCGGCCAGGTCGGCCTGGTCCTTGCCGATCACCGAGGTGAGGTAGCTCCGGCCGAACTTGCTGTCCTTGATGTCACCCTTGTTGTACATCATGTCCAGGTCGTAGATGCCGTCGTAACCCACCGCGCACTTGAACACGCCGGGCGCACGGATCGTCGTCATCATCGCGGAGTAGCCGCCGAAGCTGGCGCCATAGACGCAGACGCGCTTCGGATCCGCGTAATTCTGGGCGATCGCCCATTTCACGCCGTCGATCATGTCTTCCTGCATGCGTGTGCCCCATTTCAGGTGGCCGGCCTGCTCGAAGGCGCTGCCGCGTCCGCCCGAACCGCGATAGTTCACCTGCAGGACGAGGTAGCCGCGGTTGGCGAGGAACTGCGCGTCCTCGTCGAAGAACCAGTCGTCGGAGATGCCATGCGGGCCGCCGTGCGGCATGAGCACCATCGGCAACGACGTTTCGCTCTTGCCCTTGGGGAAGGTGAGGATGGCCTCGAGCTCCAGGCCATCGCTGGCCTTGAACCGCAGCGGCCGGCGTTCGGCCATCTTCGACGGGTCGATCCACGGCTGGGCGTCGAACAGTTTGCTGACCTTGTAGGTCTTGGTGTTGATGAGCATGTAGCGGCCGGGTTCGCGATCGCTCGACACCTCGAACATGAGCTCCCCGCCATCCTCGCTGAAGTCCAGGAAGCTCACGAAGCTGCCAGGGAACTTCTGCGACAGCGCCATATGCAGCTTCGCGATGGGAGCCTGTGGATCGATGTAGACGGCGGATGGGATGCCGGTCGTGGTGATCGTCCCGAAAGGCCGCAACGGCGCCGAGGTCCACAGGCCGGAGGAGACCACTTCACTGAAGTCGTCCTTGCGGATCATGCGCTGGTTGCCACCGTCCTCATCCTGCTCGACGAATTCGCCGCCCTTTCCGCCCGGGCTGAAGCGGGCGTAGATGCGGTTCGTGCTGCCGGCGACCGTGGCGATGGGTGTGAACGACTGGCGGTCTTCGCTGTTGGTCAGCTTGCTCCAGCCACTGCCATCGCGGTGGAAAACGACCCACTTGTAGCTTTCGTCGGTCCCGAAGGCGAAGCGCGGCGTGCCGTCGGGGGCGATCATGAAGCTCATGCCGCGAAGGCCGATGTCGGCCATCAGTTTGCGCGTGCTCGTCTTGGCGTCGACGTCGTAGAGCGTGCTGTGTTCCTGGTTCGACCAGTCGGTCGCCCGCATGTAGAAATGGCCATTGGACTGGACCGGGGTGCCTTCGATGGTTCCCCAGCCGCGATCCAGCGCACGCGTGCCCGCGCGCTTGCCATAACTCTCGAATCCGTAGAGGTAGTCCGCGTTCTTGCCGTCGACGTCGATGGCCATCAGTTCGCCGGTGTACGACGCCGCGCCGATGGAGCCGTCGACCTTGCCCCGGGCGACGACCAGGCGGGTGGAGCTGGCCCAGGTCATCTGCGCCGGCATCTCGTATGGCGGCATCTTGATCAGCGTCATCGGCTTGCTCATGTCGCCGATGCGATAGATGGCCAGGCCATGGTTCTTGCCGTCAGGATCGTGGTACGCCATGGACACGTACTGTCCGTCCGGCGACAGGCTCGGGCCGGTCAGCGGCATGCGCCGGGCGAAATCGCTGACGGGTATGAGGTCGGCGGCGGTGGCCGCGGTCGAGGCAAGGCAAAGCACGGCCAGCAAGGGCCGGACAGCGCGGTACGTCATGGAAACTCCCCTGGTTCGCGGTACTGCGTAAGCGACCGTCCCCCCTCGGACAGCCTCCGATGGCGATATAGCCGATTACCGGGATGGCGGCAAGACGGCCTTCGTACGGGGAGGGTGGGGCGGTACACTGGGCGCCTGTATTCGATCCGGGCAATCCATGGCCAGTCCTTTCGTCGTCAACATCGACCCTGTCGCTTTCTCCCTCGGGCCGCTCCAGGTCCATTGGTACGGCCTGATGTACCTGGGAGGTTTCCTCGGCGGCTGGGCGCTTGGCGAATACCGGCGCCGCCAGGGCCGCCTGCCGGTCAATGCCGACCGCTTCGGCGACCTCATGTTCTACGCCATGATGGGCGTGGTGATCGGCGGCCGCGTCGGCTACATGCTGTTCTATACCGCGATCAACTGGATATGGACCGACCCCCTGGCGATCTTCCGCATCTGGGACGGTGGCATGTCCTTCCATGGCGGCCTGCTGGGCGTGCTGGTGGCCGGCTTCTGGTGGTCGCGCCGCAACGGCGTGAAATTCTTCGACGCCGTGGACTTCGTCGCGCCGCTGGTGCCGGTGGGTCTCGGCCTTGGCCGGCTCGGCAACTTCATCAACGGCGAGTTGTGGGGCAAGCCCACCGACCTGCCCATCGGCATGATCTTCCCGCATGCGCCCGATGCGCTGCCGCGGCATCCCAATCCGCTCTATGAGTTCGCACTGGAAGGCGTGGTGATGTTCACCGTGCTCTGGCTGTTCTCGATGAAGCCACGCCCGCGCTACGCCGTGTCCGGCCTCTTCGCGCTGCTGTACGGCTGCTTCCGCTTCGCCGTCGAGTTCGTCCGCGTGCCGGACGCGCAGCTGGGTTACCTCGCCTTCGGCTGGCTCACCATGGGCCAGGTCCTGTCATTGCCGTTGATCCTCGTGGGCATCTTCCTGCTGGCGCTGTCCCGCCGCTCGCCGTATGCCCCCGCCGCGATCACGCCCGCTGCGACCGCCACCTGATATCGTCCCCGCCATGCAGCCTTATCTCGATCTCCTTCGCCACGTCCTCGAGCACGGTGCCGAGAAGTCCGACCGCACCGGTACCGGCACGCGCAGCGTATTCGGCTGGCAGATGCGTTACGACCTGTCGAAAGGCTTCCCGTTGGTCACGACGAAGAAGCTGCACCTGAAGTCGATCGTCCACGAGCTGATCTGGTTCCTGCAGGGCGATACGAACATCGCGTACCTGAAGGAAAACGGCGTCAGCATCTGGGACGAATGGGCGGATGCGAACGGCGACCTGGGCCCTGTCTACGGTCGCCAGTGGCGCGCATGGCCGACGGCGGATGGCAAGGTGGTCGACCAGATCGCCTGGGTCGTGGACGAGATCAAGCGCAACCCGGATTCGCGCCGGCTGATCGTCTCGGCGTGGAACGTGGGCGAGTTGCCGAAAATGGCGCTGATGCCGTGCCACACGATGTTCCAGTTCTACGTGGCGAACGGAAAGCTGTCCTGCCAGCTCTACCAGCGCTCGGGCGATATCTTCCTCGGCATTCCGTTCAATATCGCCAGCTATGCGTTGCTCACGCACATGGTCGCGCAGGTCACCGGCCTCGAGCCGGGTGATTTCGTGCATACGCTCGGCGATGCGCACCTGTATTCGAACCACATCGAGCAGGCGACGAAGCAACTGACGCGCGAACCACGCCCGCTGCCGAAGCTGGTGCTGAATCCCGACGTGCGTTCCCTTTTCGACTTCCGCTTCGACGATGTGGCCATCACGGACTACGATCCGTATCCCGCGATAAAGGCGCCCGTCGCGGACTGAGGCGAGGCCTCTGCGGTGCCGGCTCAGGCAGGCACCGCTTCCGCGACGAAGTCCATCGCCGCGTCGATCACCGAGGGGTCATCCAGCAAACGGTTGTGACCCAGTCCCTCCGTGCTGATCATCCGCGCGTGCGGCCACATGCAGGCATAGAGCCGGCCGTGTTCCCACGGCGTCATCCGGTCCAGACGGTCGTGAATGACGAGGGCCGGGCGGTCGATGTGCGGAATACGGCGTTCGGCGTGGAAGTTGGCGAAGCGTTCGCCGGTGTGGTCGTGGAACCAGTCTTCGAAAGGCTGGAACACACGTGGCGAGAAGTTCATCGCGACGAAGCCCATGCGCACGCTTTCCTCGGCGGAGAACATCGGCGCGATCAGCACGAAGCGCTCGGGACACCATGAAGGCTCTTCCGCGAACACGATGGACGATGCGCCCATCGAATGCCCGATGAATGCGCTGGGCCGGCCGAAGCGGCGTCCCATGGCACGCAGCGTGAGCACGAAATCCGGCAAGGAGCTGATGCGTCCCTCGCTCATGCCATGCGCGCGTTGGTCGAAAGTGACGACCGCGAATCCAAGCGCGCGAAGCCGCGGTACCCATGCCGCGAAGCGCAGGGCGTAGCTGGACCAGCCATGGCTGAGCAGCACGTACGGCTCGGTGGTCGGGTCGCCCCACTGATAGGTGGTGAGCCTGTCGCCATCGACGTTCACTTCGCCGCGCTTCATGGCGGGGACCGATGCCAATGCTTCGGCGGCGCGATGCTTGCCGCGCGGATCCGGCCTGAGAAATCGCCTGGCGAGCGTCCGCGCGGTGATCGTCGGCAGAAGGTGACTGATGTTGTGCATGCACAGGCTCAGCAGGCGCTGGCAGAACGTGGGGCCTTTGGTCTTCAATGCGGAACTCTCGGGTAAGGCGATGACGTCAGGACTTCGATGCGCAGAGGCCCCAAAGCACGAGGCACGTGGCGACGGTGATGGCGAGCGAACCACCGGCGATCAATACCGTGACCACGGTTTCACGCAGCGGACTGGCCTGATGGCCGGCACCGGCGATCGGCAGCGAACGGCTGGCGCCCCACAACGCGGCCAGCAACATGCTGGCGAAGATGGCGTACAGGCCCGCGATGGCGAGTACCTGTGTCACGCGCTGCGTGCCGTCCGACAGCGCCACGTGCTGCCACATCAGGCCGAGCGCCCATAGCGCCAGTCCGCTCTCCAGTCCGGTGGTATGCACGGACACGCCCATGCGCGGGTTGGGCAGGGCAGGTATGGCCACGCCGATGAGCAGGCTGAGAAGGAACAGCACGGTGCCCCAGATCAGGAACTGTTGCGGTATGGAAGTCATGGCATCTCTCCGCAGGCTTACGTGGTGGCCGGAAAAATCATGCAGGTTTCCGTGCCGTGGGCGAGCAGCTTTCCGCGCTCGTCCAGGAGCCAGCCCTCGCTGGTCGCGGTCCGTCTGCCGCGATGGATCAACTTGCCTTCACAACGAACGATGCCGCTCGTCGGAAGCACGGGACGAACGAAATGGATCTTCATTTCGAGCGTCGTGTAGTTCTCGCCGGCCTTCAGCGTCGTGTGTACGCAGTGGGCCATCGCACCGTCCAGGATCGCCGCCGCCCAACCGCCCTGGATCGATCCCACGGGATTCAGGTAGCGGGCCGAAGGGCGTCCCGTGAAGACGACGCGACCTTCCGTGACCTCGGCCAGGTCGATGTCCATGGTGTGTGCATAGGGCGCGGACGGATGGCGCCCGTCCAGCATGCCTTGCAGGAACGACATCCCGTCTTCCGCCAGCAGGGCTTCGGAATCCACGCCAATCCGGCGGGCTTCGTTCGGGGAATGATCCATCGGCGCGTCTCACTTGGGAGGTTCTATTTTCCGCCGGTCAAACCCCTGAAATAGAGACACTTCGGGCCTGCGCGGCGGAACTGTACTGGCCGTATTTCCAGTACGGAATGGATACACTTCGCGCCGCGCGAATGAGTACACTTCGTCCAGGTCGTACCGGTGACAGGCGATGCGCACACTCGACGGCAACAAGCGGGTCACGCGTACCGAAGTGGCCATGGCGGTCATCCGCCAGAGGATCGCCGCCGCGCCGGGTGCACGGCTCCCTTCCATCCGAAGCCTCGCCGAACAGCAGAAAGTCTCCAAGTCGACGATCGTCGAAGCGTACGATCGCCTGCTTGCCGAAGGCGAAGTGGAAGCAAGGCCGGGGTCCGGTTTTTTCGCCACATCCCGCCCGCGATCGCTCCATCTCGCCCATGAACGCATCCAGCGCGATGGCGCCATCGATCCGCTATGGCTCATGCGCCAGGCGCTGGCCTCGCGTCACGACGTATGGCAGCCGGGTTGCGGCTGGCTGCCCGAGGACTGGCTTCCCAACGACATGTTGCGGCGCGTGTTTCGCAGCGTGATCGGCGAGGAGAACGCCAACCTGACCGACTATGGCTTGCCGCAGGGTTTTCCGCCGCTGCGCGAGCAGCTGGCGCGGCGGCTCAACGAACGCGACATCGCCGCGGATCCCGACCACCTGCTGATCACGGATTCGGCGACGCGCTCGATCGACATCGTGTGCCGGTTCCTCCTGCAACCCGGCGATACCGTACTGGTGGACGATCCGGGCTACTTCACCTTTCGCGCCTTGCTGGAAGCGCAAGGCATACGTTTTGTCAGTGTCCCGTACGACATCGACGGGCCCGATCTCGATCGATTCGCGGCGGCGTGCGTCGAGCACCGTCCAAAGCTCTATCTGACGACATCAGTCGTGCACAACCCCACGGGCATCAGTCTCAGCGCGGGTTCGGCCCATCGCCTGTTGAAGCTCGCCGAAGCGCACGACCTCATCATCGTGGACGATTGCATTTCCGCCGACCTTGAAACGCATCCTTCCCCCGGGCTCGCGTCGCTGGATCGTTTCGAGCGCGTGGTGCTGGTGGGCAGTTTTTCGAAGACCCTGGGGGGCGCGGTTCGCTGTGGCTTCATCGCGACGCGCGCCGAGTGGATCGACGGCCTCACCAACCTGTCGCTGGCCACGAGTTTCGGCGCGGACGAAATGGCGTCCCAGACCATCCATCGCCTCCTTACCAACGGCAGCTATCGCCGCCATCTCGACACCCTGCGTCCGCGGCTTGCGCAAGCCATGGGTTTTACGGCGGAGCACCTGGAGCGATTGGGCTTCACACTGTGGAAGCGGCCCGAGGCCGGCATGTTCCTGTGGGCCCGGTTGCCGGACGAACTCGACTCGGCCGAGGTCGCGATGCGCGCCCTCGGTCACGGGATGATGCTGGCGCCTGGCAACGCCTTCAGTCCCACGCAGTCAGCGGGCCGCTATCTTCGTTTCAACGTCGCCCAATGCACGGACAAGCGCGTATTCGACGTGCTGGCCCAGGCGATGCACGCCTGATCGCGCGGCGATCACGAATCGATGAAGCCCCGGCGGATGGCGATGGTGACCGCATGCGTGCGGTCGTTCGCGTTGAGCTTGGACAGGATCGTCTTCATGCGGGTCTTGATCGTATCTTCCGCCACATGGAGCACGTCGCCGATCTCGCGGTTGCTCTTGCCTTGCGCCGCGAGTCGCAACACGCTGAGTTCGCGTGGGTTCAACGGCTCCATGCCCTGATGCTCCGAAACGTCCTGCGAAAGTTCGGCGGCGACATGGCGTCGCCCGAGCATGGCCGACCTCACTGCCGAAACGATGTCGGGACGCGAAGCGGTCTTCAACAGGTACGACATGGCGCCAAGCGTCATCGCGCGCGACACGCGCGCATCGCCGGGATACGTGGTGAGGACGACGATAGGCGTGTCGGGTGCCGCCTCGTGTATCTCCTGGATGGCCTGGATTCCGTCCATCCTCGGCATCTGCAGGTCCATGAGCACGACATCGGGCTGGGACTCGTGGAACGCCTGCACACCTTCCACGCCGTCCGCCGCCTCACCGACCACCTTCATGTCGCGCTCGTCTTCGAGCACGGAGCGCAAACCCTCCCGCATCATGGGATGGTCGTCGACAATGAGGATGCGGATGATGGCGTCAACAGGCATGGCGACCCGAGTCTGAGGGCGGCGGGAGCGGACCGCACCACCCGAACGAGTGAAATTCGCCTCGTTTGAGGCTAACCCCCTCGAAAGAGTGATGTGGGTTACTCTCTATATCCGCCTTATGCGTCGCCTGTAAACCGCCTGACCTGCATGACGTCCAGCCACTCCCGCGTGCTCAAGTCCTTGCTCCTGATGTGTTGCCTCGTGGGCGTCCTGCCATGCCACGCGCAGCAACTGCTTGAAAAAGCTGGTAATGAGACGCGCGCGGAGGCAGGCCTTCCGCCGGCGCTGTCCATCTTCCAGATGCGCCACCGCGGGTTCACGGCCGCTGAGGGGGCGCCGATGCGGGCAGCGGCCATCGCCCAGGACCGTGAGGGCTACCTGTGGTTCACGTCCAAATCCGGCCTCTATCGGTTCGACGGCACCCGCTTCGATCGCTCGACGAGCCGACTCCTGCCGAGCCAGATGCTCAATGGGCTGATGGCGGATGACGATGGAAGCCTGTGGGTGGGTTACATCTACGGCGGCGTCAGTCACATCCACGGTACCCGCGTCACGACCTATGCCGACGGGATTCCGCCCGGCACCGCATT
>DATNJP010000416.1:0-4779 GCA_035603855.1 Luteibacter sp.
TCACCGTGTGGGAGCCGCTTCAGCGGCGATCCCGCGGCAGCGGGCCAGGTCTCCGCAAGCACCCATCGCCGCTGAAGCGGCTCCCACAGGGCCGCGGCTCCCACAGGGGTGCCTCTCACATGGACTCGGCTGCCACATCGCTTCTCATGCGCCATCGCTTATCGACGCGTTCGACGATGGGACCGATGATCCGAGCGAGCATCCATTGCTTTGCTCGCCGCCGCCCAGGCGACGAGACCGCTGGCGATGCCCAGGGTCCAGAGGATTCCCTGCAGGTCGAGGAAGGCGCCGTGAAGCAATTGGCGGGTGGCGCTCGCGGCGTCGGTCGCGTACGCGGCATCGATCGTGAAGCATGCCTGCGTCGACAGGGCGCCGATCAGGAATAGCAACGGGTAGGGGATGAGCTTGATGATGTCGCCGATGATGAAGATGACATCCAGCACGGGGTTCCAGAAGGCATTCCACAGGGCGCCCAAGACATCCTGAATCATCGCGTTCCCCCGTCCCCTATCGTGAGCGGATCTTATCCGGCCCGCGCTCTGGCGCCTGTCAGGCACAATTCAATCGCTTGCAATTGAATATTGGCGTCCTTACATTGCCGGCATGAGCAAGAAATCCCTTCCCGTTGGTATCGAAGCCCCGCGAACCCTCGATGGGCAGCTTTGCTTCGCCCTGTATTCCGCGAATCTGGCCATGGGCAAGCTCTACCGGCAGTTGCTGGCGAAGCTGGATCTCACGTATCCGCAGTACCTGGTCATGCTGGTGCTCTGGGAAGGCGACGGGATCACGGTGTCCGACCTGGGCGAGCGCCTTTTCCTCGATTCCGCGACGCTGACGCCCTTGCTCAAGCGCCTGCAGGCCGCCGGCCTCGTGCAGCGCACGCGTGGAACACAGGACGAGCGGCAGGTCATCGTGACGTTGACCGACGAAGGCAGCGCGCTGCGTGAAAAGGCCGGTTACGTACCGGAAGACGTGTTCTGCGCGACGGGTTGCGAGATCGACGAATTGAGCGGCCTCAAGCATCAGCTGGAGACGCTGCGCTCCAGCCTGATCGACAACAACAAGAGCTGACGCTCAGCTGCCCGGCGCGGTGATCTGCCGCTGCATGTGATCGAGGTATTGGTCGAGTTCCGCCACGTTGGTGAAGACCTCGGCGACGGGTACCGCTTTCACGATGTCGAAAACCTTCTTCACCTGCGGCTGCGGGTTGAGCAGGAGCGTGCGTCCGTCGCGGTCGTGGATCTGCTTGCGTAGCTGCGCGAGGCTGCGCAGCCCGGCGCTGCTGATGTATTCCAGCCCGGAAAGATCGACGACGAGGGTGCCGCCGTTGTCGACGAGCGGCGTGATGTCGTGCAGGGCTTCGTCGAAGGCGGCGAACGTCGCGGCGTCGAGGCGGCCTTCGAGCCACACGGTGCTGCGGTCGGTGCTCGGGCTTTCGCTGCGGACGATGAGGGTCATGTGGCGGGCTCGTCGGAAGGGTCGAAACGGATGACGACACGGTTGCCGTGTGCGTCGCGTGCATAGTGGAAGTCGCTGGCGATGCTTCGCGCGAGGTGCAGGCCCAGGCCGCCGATGTCGCGGCGGGCGATATCGCCGGGAAGGTCGGGTGGCTCGTGCTGCAGGGGATCGAATGGCATGGCGTCGTCGCGCAGTTCGAGGTGGACGACGTCGGCTTCGATCCTCAGCGTGATCTCGATACTGCCGTCGCGGCCGTCGGGATAGCCGTGGCGCACGGTATTCACGAGCAATTCCTCGAGGACGAGGCGCACATCCGCGCGGCACGACGAATCGACGTCGGCGCGGTCGAGCGTGCCTTCGGCCCTGTCCAGCGCGAGGAAGACGTCCTCGAGCCG
This sequence comes from Luteibacter sp., assembly GCA_035603855.1. Lineage (GTDB taxonomy): Bacteria > Pseudomonadota > Gammaproteobacteria > Xanthomonadales > Rhodanobacteraceae > Luteibacter. Next base: position 1,854 of record DATNJP010000416.1, read on the forward strand.
GTTAGGAATGCGCAGCTGCATCGAGGCGGATCTCCTTTGCACCGGCGTCGTGCCACGTGAGCGCGAGCAGGGCGATATCGTCATACGCGGCGGCGCCATCGACGTAGGCATCGACATCGCCGAGAACACGCTCGACATAGGTTTCCGGTGCCGCGTCCTCGTCGATCTTCGAGACCACGTTCAGCAGCGCATCGGTCCCGTACAGCCGTTGGTTTCCCGCGTGCGCCTCACTGACGCCGTCGGTGTACATGAGCACGGTGTCGCCCCCAAGCAGCGTGAGTACGCGCACAGGGTAGCGCGCTTCGCGATCCAGGCCGAGTGCCGGTCCCGTCTCCACGTCCACGAGGATGGCCGTGCCGCCGGCGTGCAGCACGGGTTGTTCGTGGCCTGCGCTGGCCAACGTGAGCAGTCCGGTTTCCGTCTCGACTACCCCGCACAGGAGGGTGACGAACATGCAGGTGTCATTGCCCTTGCACAGCTCGCGATTCAGTGCGCCGAGGATGTCGCTGGGTGAGCGCGCGTGCGTCGCGAGGGTGCGTGCGAGCGTGATGGTGCGTGCCATGAACAGCGCGGCCGGAATGCCTTTGTCGGAGACGTCACCGACCATGACGCACACATGCCGGGCGCCGAGGGTGAAGTAGGTGTACAGGTCGCCGCCCACGGCGCTCGCGGGGCGAAGCGCCGCATGCACCTCGACGCGACCATCCGCGGCGAGCCAGTGCGGCTCGGGGATCAGGGCGAGCTGGATCTGCCGGGCGATTTCCAGTTCGCTGGTCATGCGCTCCTGTTCGCGCGCGACCTGCTTGGCGGTATCGATGTGACTGGCGAGCTGGTGGCGCATCTGGTCGAAGGCGCGCGTCAGCCGGCCCACTTCGTCGTTGCGGCGCACCTGCGGAAGGGCGAAGTCGAGGTCGCCCCGGGCGACATCCTCGACACGGTCGGACAGGACCACCAGCGGTGCCATGAGGCGTCGGGTGATCACCAGTGCGATGAGCGACACGCCCGCCAGGGCGCCCAGGCCGAGCAGGATGTCCACGTAGTAGGTCTGCCGCAGGTCGGCGAGCACCTCGCGCTCCGGCATGGTCAGGCCGAAGGTCCATTGCGTGCCATGGATGGGGACGAAGTACACCCAGACCGGCTCGCTGACGCGACCGCCCATCTCGGGAGTGATCCGGGCCGGATTCCGCCGCTCGGCGATGGCCGCGAGGAAGGGCTTGCTGCCGCGTGTCCCCACGTAGGACGCCCAGTCGTGGGCGAGAAAGACCCCGTTGGCGTCGACGACGAAGGCGGAGGCGTGGTCGGGCTTGTTCAGCCCGCCCAGCAGCTGTTGGAGCCAGCCCAGGCTGATGGTGGTGTCGGCGACGCCGATGACCGGGAGCGTTTTCCCGGGGATCGCCACGGAAAAGCCGACGAGGGTGTCGCTGCGGCCCACCGAATGAAACGGTGCCTGCCAGCAGCCGTGTTCGCAGTTGAGGCCGCGGACGAACCAGGGGGCGGTCCAATACGTCTCGGGATCGGCGAGGCGACTGCCCATGCTGAGTTTGCCGTCAATCGACCGTCGGGCCACCGGTGCGTCGTCCTCGCGGGGCGCGGCGGTGTCGCGGGGGACGAAGGCGGCGCTGATGTCGACCAGCTCGGGATTGACGGCGAGGGTGTCGCGGATGAGGGCGGGCGCTTCGTCCCGCCGCGTGGCGAGGATGCCGGCCAGCACCTGGGAAACCCTGGCCACGTTGTCGATCCGGCCCTCGATCCGAGTCGCAGCAGACTCTGAGACAGCAAATGCCTCCTGCTCGGTCTGCTTGAGGATCTGCTCGCGCGAATGGGAGAGCATGAGCCCGCCCGTGACGATCAGGACGACCGCCGAGCCCAGGAGAACGCCCAGGGCGAGCCGTGAGGCGACGCTGCGAAGGACCATCGGGCGCTCCAGTGGGCTATGGATCGAAATCTATGCCGCCCCGGGCAGCCCTACAAGCCGTCGGAACGCCATAATGTGATTTTTCCCCAGCAAGGTAAGGGCATGCCCGGCACCCAGCGTGAAGTCGAATTCCGTTTCCTGGCCCAACCGACCGACGTGAACTTCGGCGGCAAGGTCCATGGAGGCATGGCGATGAAGTGGCTCGACCAGGCCGGTTACGCCTGCGCGGTGGGCTGGAGCGGGGCGTATTGCGTCACGGCCTCGGTCAGCGGCATCCAGTTCCTCGCCCCCATATTGATCGGCGACCTGGTGACGGTACGTGCGCGGCTGATCCACACCGGTACGTCCAGCATGCACCTCTCGGTGGATGTCCTGGCGCGCGATCTGCGCAGCGGTGAGCAGCGTCTGGCGACAAGTTGCGTCATGGTCTTCGTGGCCCTCGACAAGCCCGACGGTGGCAAGCCGACACCGGTTCCTCCCTGGCGGCCGGTGGAAGAAAAAGACCTGCGCCTGCAGGAGTACGCGCTGAAACTGATGGAAATGTCGCGCGCGATGGAGCCGCTGGTACGGGCGACACGCGACGCCTGACAGCTCGTCTCGATAAAACGCTTCCCATCATCGGGGTGCCTCGCTACACTGCGCGGCCCTCTCACCGAGCACCCGTCCCGGTGGGGTGTCAGGGCGTCCTGAAGCAGTCGCCGCATGTGATTTCCACGTGCGGAAGTTGTTGACAGGTTCCGGGACGCTCGCGACAATAGGCGTTCTTTGTTGGAGGAATACCCAAGCGGCCAACGGGGGCAGACTGTAAATCTGCTGGCTTACGCCTTCGGTGGTTCGAATCCACCTTCCTCCACCAGACGAGTTCCGCGTAGTGCGGGAGTAGTTCAATGGTAGAACTTCAGCCTTCCAAGCTGATTGTGCGGGTTCGATTCCCGTCTCCCGCTCCATTGTTCTCACGCGCGCTGCGTCACGTGCTCATGTAGCTCAGTCGGTAGAGCACTTCCTTGGTAA
>DATNJP010000417.1:0-3702 GCA_035603855.1 Luteibacter sp.
TCACCTGCGCACACTGTCAAAGATCAATCACTTGCGATCCCTTTCGGTTTCGCCCTCTGAACATTTCGTCCCGAGGTGAGCCGCCCATTCTATATCGTTTTTCCTTTCCGTCAACACCCTCGTGATTCTTTTTTTCGAGGTTGTCAGCGGAGCGGAACCCTTCGCATGGGAGGCTTTCGTCGCGAGGGATTGAAAGTATAGGCTGAGGCCGAAGCTCTGTGAAGGGGGTTTCGACATCTTTTCGAAAAATAGTCGCGCGGTAGACTCCGCGGACCCCTTTCACACTAATAAGGTATGGCGATGATGAAGCGGTTCCTACCTGCCGCCCTGCTCCTGCTTTCCCTTGGCGCGCACGCGGCCAGCACGCCCTCCGTGACGCTGCATGGAAAGCAATTCTCCACCGAATTCGCCACCGACGACGCATCGCGCGAGCTCGGGCTGATGAATCGCACGTCGCTCGCGGCCGACCACAGCATGCTCTTCATCTTCGTCGACGATGAGCCGCGCGCCTTCTGGATGAAGAACACCCTCATCCCGCTGGACATCCTTTATTTCGACAAGGAGCGCAAGCTCGTCTCGATGCAGCTCAACGCGCAGCCTTGCAAGGCCGACCCCTGCGCCATCTATCCCAGTGACGGCAACGCGCGTTATGTCCTGGAACTGCCGGCGGGTACCGCGGGCAAGCTGGGGCTGAAGCTCGGCGAGCCGCTGACCATCGACGGCGAACCATCCACGATCCGCTGATCCGTCGACAGTCCGTGCTCGCACGGGACGCCCACGTGATACGGGACGAGCGCGGCCGGATCGATGCCGGCAAGCTCGTCCCACTGGTCGTCGAAGGGAATGAATCGCTGCATGACCGCTTCCTCCACATGTCGGCGCACGTTGCGTGGCCTTGGGACTATGGAAGCAGGCTTTCCTGCGTTATCGCTGGCGAAATGGGGCGAAACGATGTCAGCCCCATTCCCTGATGCTGCCGGCTCCGCTCAATCGAGCTCGACCATCTCGAAATCGTCCTTGGTCACGCCGCAATCCGGGCAGGTCCAGGTGTCGGGGATGTCTTCCCAGCGCGTTCCCGGCTCGATGCCTTCGTCCGGCAGGCCCAGGGCCTCGTCATAGATGAAGCCGCAAACGACGCACATCCATTTGCGAAGGGTGGTTTCGGTGCTCTGGCTCATGGCTTTACGTACTGTCGTGGAGCGGAAAAGTCCCTCATTCTGTCACCCCCGGCGCGGCGGCGATAGCGCGGCACCGTCACATTCCCAAGGATCCCCATGACCACCCTCCTCCGAACCCCACTCATGGGCAAGGGCGTCTACGCCATCACCGACGGCCCTCGCGACGACCTGTTCGCGGCCGTGGAAGCCGCCCTGGCCGGTGGCGCGCGCCTCTTGCAGTACCGCGACAAGACCACGGACACCGAGCGCCGCCGCGCCGAAGCCGATGAGATTTCCGCGATCTGCGCTCGCTATGAGGTGCCCTTCATCGTGAACGACGACGTCGCGCTGGCCCGCGAGACCGGCGGCGGCGTGCATCTGGGGCGCGAAGATGTGTCCATCGCGGAAGCGCGCGCGCAACTGGGCCCGGACGCCATCATCGGCGTCTCCTGCTATGGCTCGATCGAGCGGGCACGGCAGCTGCACGCCGAGGGCGCCGATTACCTGGCCTTCGGTGCCATGTATCCCTCCACGACGAAGCCACATGCCCCGGTGACGCCACACGACGTAGTGACGCAGGCGAAGGCTCTCGGCCTTCCGGTCGTGGCGATCGGGGGCATCAGCGTCGACAATGCACGGGCGGTGATCGATGCGGGCGCCGACTACATTGCCGTGGTGTCCGCCATCTTCGCGTCGCCCGACATCCAGACAGCCACGCGCCGCTTCGCCGACCTTTTCGACCCACGTCCCGGAATCATTCGATGACCACGAACCACGAACTCTTCGCTCGCGCCCGACAGCTGCTGCCCGGCGGCGTGAACTCGCCCGTGCGCGCCTTCAAGTCGGTCGGCGGCGAACCGTTCTTCACCGCGCGTGCCGACGGCGCCTACCTGTGGGACGTGGAAGGCACGCGCTACATCGACTACGTCGGCTCGTGGGGTCCGATGATCGTGGGCCATAACCATCCCGTGGTACGCGAAGCCGTCGAGCGCGCGATCCGCGATGGCCTCTCCTTCGGCACGCCCTGCCCCGCCGAAGTGACGATGGCAGAGACGATCGTGTCGCTCATTCCCTCCGTGGACATGGTGCGCATGGTGAACTCGGGCACCGAAGCCACGATGTCGGCGATCCGGCTCGCGCGCGGCGCCACGGGCCGCAACAAGATCGTGAAGTTCGAGGGCTGCTACCACGGTCACGGCGACAGCTTTCTGGTGAAGGCCGGTTCGGGCGCACTCACCTTCGGCGTGCCGACATCGCCTGGCGTACCCAAGGCCGCGGCCGACCTCACGCTCACTCTCCCCTACAACGACATCGATGCTGCTCGCGCGCTGTTCGCCGAGCACGGCGACGATATCGCCGGCCTGATCATCGAGCCGGTCGCGGGAAACATGAATTGCATTCCGCCCAGGGACGGCTATTTGAAAGCCCTGCGCGAACTGTGCACGCAGCATGGCGCCCTGCTGATCTTCGACGAGGTCATGACCGGGTTCCGTGTCGCCCTCGGCGGTGCGCAGGCGTACTACGACATCACGCCGGACCTGACCTGCTTCGGCAAGATCATCGGCGGCGGCATGCCGGTGGGCGCCTACGGCGGTCGTCGCGACCTGATGGAACAGGTGGCACCCGCGGGTCCCATCTACCAGGCGGGCACGCTGTCAGGTAATCCGGTCGCCATGGCGGCGGGCCTGGCGATGTTGCAGCTGATCCAGGCGCCGGGTTTCCATGACGACCTGACCGCACGCACGGTGCGCGTGACGGACGGCATCCTCGGCGCAGCGAAGAAGGCAGGCATTCCTTTCAGCGTGAATCGCGTCGGTGGCATGTTCGGCCTGTTCTTCACCAACGACACGGTGGAGAGCTACGCGCAGGCAACCTCTGCGGATGTCGCGGCATTCAACCGCTTCTTCCACGGGATGCTGGAGCGCGGCGTGTATCTCGCGCCGTCGGCGTTCGAAGCGGGCTTCGTGTCCAGCGCCCATGGCGATGCGGAACTCGATGCGACGGTCGAGGCGGCTGCGGCGGTGTTTGCTTCGCTGTAGTGGGTGCGTGGGGTGCGTGGGGTGCATCGGTGTGTCGGTGTGTCGATGCGTTGATGCGCCGCCGACGTTGAAGGCCGAAGCCTGGGCAAGCTTTGTGTGGGAGCCGCTTCAGCGACGATGGGGGTTGCCGGAAACGGGCCCGCTGCCGCGGGATCGCCGCTGAAGCGGCTCCCACAATTGCCGCGTGGAGCGGCGGGTCAGGCTACCTGGGCTTCTTTCGAGAACTCCGACAGCGAGTCGTGCAGGCGTTCGAGGCCTTCGGCCACTTCTTCGTCCGTGATCGTCAGCGGGGGGACGATGCGGAGGACGTCGGGGCCCGCCTGCAGGATCAGCAGGCCGTGGGCGGCGGCGATATCCAGGATCTCACCCGCGCGGCCCTTGTAAGCGGCTTCGAGCACCGCGCCGATCATCAGGCCGCGGCCACGGATTTCCGAGAACAGGTGGAATTCGTGATTGAGCTTCTCGAGGCCCTTGCGGATGTCGTTGCCCTGGCGCTCTACGTTCAG
>DATNJP010000418.1:0-23557 GCA_035603855.1 Luteibacter sp.
CCCCCGCCGCCCGCTCTGTGTGGGAGCCGCTTCAGCGGCGATCCCGCGCCAGCGGGCAGGTTTCCCGCTTAAGTGGGCAGGCCTCCGCAGGCCTCGGCCATCGCCGCTGAAGCGGCTCCCACACAGAGCGGGCGGGCGGGGGTCGCAAGGTTTTGGCGGGTTACTGTCGTCTCCGACCGTGACCTATGGCATAGGCCGCGGCGGCCGCCGGGGGCTAGCCTCGTCCGGTTTGCGGTGCTTTCCGCGCCGCCCTGCCGTCACGGGGACCATCGATGTCGATTACACGCAATGCGGCGCTTTCAGGCGCCGTCCTTCTCGGCCTGATCGGGGCCTCCGCCTCGGCGCAGACCGTTTCCACGGACGATTACCGCCGCGCGGACTCGTTCCTCGCCAACAACACCATGCCGCTGGTGGACCATTCGGTCCAGCGCGTCACGTGGATCGACGACGGCCACTTCTGGTTCCGTGACCACGACAAGGACGGCGACCAGTTCATGAAGGTGGACGCCGCCACCGGTGAGGCCACCCGTGCCTTCGATCGCGACAAGGTCGCCGCCGCGCTGGCCGCCGCCACCGGCAAGAAGGTCGATGCCTCCAAGCTCCCCGTGACCGGCTTCGTCGTCCGCCCGGACGATGGCCTGGAGATCACCTCGCACGGCAAGCAGTACGTCTGCGACAAGGCCGTCGGCAAGTGCGAGCTGGCCGCGGCGAAGAAAGACGCCAATGGCAAGGCCTACGGCGACGAGCCGGGCATGAAGTCGCCGGACGGCAAGTCCGAAGCCTTTATCCGCGACTGGAACCTGTGGGTGCGCGACGTCGCGACCGGTGCCGAGACGCAGCTCACGACCGACGGCATCAAGGATTACGGCTACGCCACCGACAACGCCGGCTGGAAGCACACCGACGAGGCCATCCTGGTCTGGTCGCCGGATTCGAAGAAGATCGCCACCTTCCAGCAGGACCAGCGCAAGACGGGCGAGATGACCCTCGTCAGCGTCAACGTAGGCCATCCGAAGGTCGACACCTGGAAGTATCCGCTGCCGGGCGACAAGGACGTGACCATGATCGAGCGCGTCGTCATCGACGTGCCGACGAAGAAGGTCGTCCGCTTCAAGATGCAGCCGGACCAGCATCGCTCCACCATCTGCGACGACGTCTCCTGCAGCCCCGGCGTGTGGGACGACGTGCGCTGGTCGGCCGACGGCAAGAGCATCGCCTTCGTGTCCACCTCGCGTGACCACACGCAGGAATGGTTCCGCGTGGCCAACCCGGAAACCGGTGACGTGCGCACCGTGTTCGACGAAAAGGCGAAGACCTATTTCGAGGGCGGCAACGACATGGCCAACTGGCAGTACGTGCCAGAGACCGACCAGGTGATCTGGTTCTCCGAGCGGAGCAACTGGGGTCACCTGTACATGTACAGCCTGAAGACCGGCAAGCTCGAGCAGCAGATCACCAAGGGCGACTGGAACGTCACCCAGGTGCTGCATATCGATCCGAAGACCAAGACGATCTGGTTCCGTGGCGTCGGTCGCGAGAAGGACGTCAACCCGTACTACCAGCAGTTCTACAAGGTGGGCTTCGATGGCAAGGGCCTGACCCTGCTGACGCCGGAAAACGCCGACCACAGCGTCTCGATGTCGAAGGACGGCACGTACTTCTTCGATTCGTACTCGACCATCGACACGCCGCCGGTTGCCCTGGTGCGCCGCTCGGACACGGGCGCCACGGTCAAGGAAATCGCCCGCGCCGATATCTCCCGCCTGAAGGCCAAGGGCTGGGTGCCGCCGACCGCTTTCACCGTGAAGGCACGTGACGGCAAGACCGACCTCTACGGCCAGATGTTCAAGCCGACGAACTTCGACGCGTCGAAGAAGCACCCGTTGGTCGTCTACATCTATCCGGGCCCGCAGACCGGCTCGGTACGCACGCGCAGCTTCATTCCGTCGCATGGTGACAACCAGGCGCTGGCCGAGCTCGGCTTCATCGTCGTCGCCGTCGACGGCATGGGCACGCCGTGGCGCTCGAAGGCGTTCCACGATGCCTACTTCAAGAACATCGGCGACAACACGCTGCCCGACCAGGTCGCGGCGGTGAAGCAGCTGGTGCAGAAGTACTCGTGGATCGACGGCGATCGCGTCGGTATCTGGGGTCATTCCGGTGGCGGCAACGCCACGGCCACCGCGATGTTCCGCTACGCCGATACCTTCAAGGTCGGCATCTCGGAATCGGGCAACCACGACAACCGCAATTACGAAGACGACTGGGCCGAGAAGTGGCAGGGCCTGCTGGTCATGGACAAGGACGGCAAGTCCAACTATGACGACCAGGCCAACCAGAAGTGGGCCTCGGGCCTGAAGGGCCACCTGATGATGGCGCACGGCACCTCGGACGATAACGTCCCGCCGTACGAGACCCTGCTTGTCATCGATGCCCTGATCAAGGCCAACAAGGATTTCGACCTGGTCATGATCCCGAATGCCCATCACGGCTACGGTGCAGCGACGACGTACATGACGCGCCGCCGCTGGGATTACTTCGTGCGCTACCTCAAGAACGAGACGCCGCCGAAGGAATTCGAACTCACACCGATGACGCCCCCGGGCGGTTGATAAAAAAGCCCCGCGAAAGCGGGGCTTTTTTTTGGAACCGCGACACCCCGAACGGTACAGAACCCACAGCCCACTGCTCTGTGTGGGAGCCGCTTCAGCGGCGATTACCGATCAAGCCACAGCAACAAACCGCATCGCCCCCGCATTCATGCAGTAACGCAGCCCGGTCGGATCCGGACCATCATCGAAAACGTGCCCCAGATGCGCATCGCAACGCGCACAGTTCACCGCGGTCCGCTCCTCGATCAGGCTGCGGTCCGTCTTCTCGGTGATGTTCCGCTTGGAGATCGGCTGCCAGAAGCTCGGCCAGCCCGTGCCGGAATCGAATTTCGTCGCCGAGTCGTACAGCGCGGTATCGCAACCGATGCAGCGGTAGATGCCATTGTCGTGGCGATCCCAGCCCTCGCCGGTGTAGGCGGGCTCGGTGCCCTCGTGGCGCGTGATGTAGTACGACTTACTGCTCAGCTTCGCCTTCCACTGCTCGTCGGTAAGGACGACACGCGGTTCCACGCAGGTCCCCAACGGCTTCTTGTCGTTGGCGAAGCAGTCCAGGGTCACGTTGCCACCCTTGGGTGCCGGCGGCGCATCGGCGGCCATGACCGGCCGGACGGCTCGCAGCACGAAGGGCAGGGAAATCGACGCGGCTGCCGTGGCGGCCAGGACGCCGAGGAAACGACGGCGATCGGGATCGTTACGCATACTGCCTCCGGAAACGGGGAAGGGCGCCCCGGGGGCGCCCTTCCATAAGACCGGCGTGTCGGCCGTCCGCTTACACCGCCGATCGGGCGCTCAGTCGTCCACCCAGTGGCAGCGGCGCTCCGTGGTGTAAGTGGCGTTCTTGTTCTGGTGGCTCTTCTGGATCTGGTTACCGGCGTAGCCGCCGCCCACCGCGCCCGCGACCGTGGCCAGGGTCTTGCCCTTGCCGCCGCCGACCTGGTTGCCGATGAGACCGCCTGCCACGGCGCCCACACCGGTGCCGATCAGGCGGTTGTCGTCCTTGGAATTGATCTGCTTGACCTGGACGTTCTCGCAGACCTGGTGCTGGCTGCGCCGGGACTGGGCCTGGGCAGGCGGCGTGGAAACGGCGGCCGCGCTGGCAAGGGCGATCGCGGCGGCGGCGAGCAGTGGGGTCTTCATGTCAGGTCCTCCTTCTCGGTGGCCTTCAGGGATACCGCCGGGCTCGTGACGGACGGGTCAATCCCGGCCCCGGAAGGCACCCTGGTCGACATCGCGTATGGCCGCGGTTTAATCGGCGTGCCGCGCTCCTCGGCCACGGCCTCGGTCAGCTCGGCGCCCAGCAACAGGATCAGCGCCGAGTAGTACACCCAGACCAGCAGGACCACCACGCCGCCGGCAGGCCCGTAAGGGCCGCCCACATTACTGCGGTCGAGATAGATGGCGATGGCGAACTTGCCGATCGCGAAGAGAAACGCGGTCAGGGTCGCCCCGATCATGGCGTCGCGCCACTCGATGATGGCGTCCGGCAACACCTTGTAGATCGCCCCGAAAATGAGCACGAACACCGCCAGCGAGATGACGATCTCCAGCACCTGCCATCCGGTCGTCCCGCCGCGTACGAAGACGGCGATCAGGGCGCTGGCGGAGAAGGAGATCACCAGCAGGAACGCCAGCGAGAGCAGCAGCCCCAGCGCGTGCATGCGGGCGCGCAGCCAGCCGAGGATCGCGCCCTTGGTCGAGCCCGGGCGGGGCTGCAGGCTCCATACCCGGTTCAGGGCGCCCTGCAGCTGGGCGAAGACGGCCGATGCGCCGATCAGGGTGACTCCCAGGCCGATCACCCCCGCCATGCTGCCGACGCTGGGCCGCTGCTTGGCGTTCTCGATGACCAGCCGGACCGCTTCCGAGGCGCGCGGCCCGACGAGCCCGTTCAGGCTGTCGACCAGCTGGGCCTGCCATTCGGGACGCAGGGAGGCGACGATCCAGAGCAACAGCACGAGTAAGGGGGCGAACGAGAGCGCCGAGTAAAAAGCCAGCGCCGCGGCGCGGGTCATCAGTTCATCGTCACTGAAGCCCTTCGCGGTGGTCCGCACCACCCGCCAGGCCAAATTCAAGCGTGAATCCATGCCTCTGCCTCCGTCTACCCTGGCTATGAGCGTCGTGGAACCCACGCGAAAGAAACGTAGAATCCCAACAAAAACACCCCCCTGTGGGAGCCGCTTCAGCGGCGATCGCCTCAACCCGCATGGATCAAGCCGCCCTTGTGGGAGCCGCTTCAGCGGCGATTACCTCAGCCCGCATGCATCCGCGCAATCGCGCCCGCAATCCCACGCGCATCATCCACCTCGATCACCCGATCCGTCATCGCGAATTCGTCCACCAGCTCGTGGGCCCAGGTGCTGTGGTAAGGCATATACACGCCCCAGCCACCGAGCCCGACCACCGGCGCAATGTCCGACTTCAGCGAATTGCCCACCATGGCGAAGCGATCGGGGATCACGTCGAATTCGGCGAAGAGGCGCGCGTAGGCCGCTGGGTCTTTCTCCGAGACGATCTCGATGCGATGAAAGACATCCGCGAGCCCACTGCGCGCCACCTTGTATTCCTGGTGGAAGAGGTCGCCCTTGGTGATCAGCACCACGCGATGCGTGGCGGCGACGGCCTCCACCGCTTCGCGGATACCCGGCAGCAGCTCCACGGGATGGGCGAGCACATCCTTGCCCAGTCGCACGATACGGTGGATGTCGCGCGCGTCGATACGGCCGTCGGTGAGTTCGATGGCCGATTCGATCATCGACAGCGCCATGCCCTTCGCGCCATAACCGAACAGGGCGATATTGCCGCGCTCGGTGGTCAGCAGGGCTTCGCGCAGTCCGCGGGCACCCAAGTCCACGTATCGGCCGAGAATAGCCTCGAAGGCCTCCTGGGCAAGGTCGTAGAACTCCTGGCTGCGCCAGAGGGTGTCGTCGCCGTCGAAGCCGACAAGATCGATCATGGAAACATGTCCTGTAGGAGCGCGCCTTGCGCGCGACGCCGTTAAAGCACAATCTTGAAGACTGGCGCGAAATGCCGTCGCGCGCAAGGCGCGCTCCTACCAGGCCTCATCCATGACCGAATTCACCGACATTGCCTGTCCCTATTGTGGCGAGATCATCGACGTCGCCGTTGATACGTCGGCGGGCAGCCAGACGTACATCGAGGACTGCCAGGTGTGCTGCCGCCCAATCGTAATGCGCCTCGTCGTGGACGAGGGCGATGAAACCTTCGAACTGAACGCATCCGCAGAAAACGAAGGCTAACCAAACACAGAACCTCCGCGTCAGCCATTCCACGGCAGCCATCCTGTAAGAGCCATGCTGTGAGACCATGCCGTGGGAGCCATGCCGTGGGAGCCGCTTCAGCGGCGATCCCGCGGCAGCGGGCAATTCCACCACACAAACCGAAGAGATAAAAAAAGGCCCAGGTCACCCCAGGCCTTTCACACTCCCAACAAGCAACCCGCTTAAAACGCGATGCTCGTCTTCAAACCGAGCACGAACGCGTCGTCGTTCTGCTTGCTGCCACCCGGATCCTTGATGTACTGCAGGTTCGGGCGAATCGCGATCGAAGGGATCGGCGACCAGCTGTAGAACACTTCCGCGACCTTCTCGTAGCCATCGTTGATGATGCCCTGCGGGCCGCCCGGATTCAGCGCGTTGATCAGGCGCTGGTTCTTCGCGGCATAACCGTTGGCATGCGAAGCGCCGAGCGCCGCACCGACGAAGTCGTTCGGGCGATCGAAAATGCCCTTGTATTCCATGCCGAGCGCGATCTGGTTGTTGGTCGCCGATGTGGCATGGTCGGCCGATGTGACGTTGAGGAACACCGTGGTGCCCTTACCGCCGGCTTCACCCGTCACCTGTTGCTGGAAGGTGATCCACGCACCGCGACGCGAGTCGTGCTGCAGCGGATCGCCACCGGCGACAGCGAGCGGCTGATGATCCTCGTTCAGGTAAAGGTCGTTGCCTTCGGAGGTGTTGTACCAGACGCCGACGCGATACGAACCCGGCAAGCCGTTCACGGTCGGTGTCCAGCCAAACTCAAGCGGAAGCAGCCAGCCCGTGGTGCCGCTCGGGAAGTTCGGCTTCAGGCCGTTGTGACGTGCGTAGGAGTCATCCACATACTTGGGATTGACCTGGTAAGCACCGAGCTGAAGGAACGTGTCCTTCGTGGTGGCGAACTTGAGCACCGTCGCCCACTGGCTGGTCGGCCAGTTCGCCCAGTAGTCGCCGACGATGTTACCCGGCTGCGCGCCGCAGAACGTCAGGTTCTGGAAGTCGCACGAGAACTGGTTGATGTCGTTGCCAACCGGAAGACGGCCGATCGTCCACGTGAGGCGATCGTCGAAGAACTTCTGCACCAGCGAGAAGATCGTCAGGTGCCACGTCTGTCCGCGGCCGTAGACTTCCTGGATCAGCTGGTTGTTGCCGATGTTCGCGTCGGCACCGATGTCGTGGCCGTTACGATCGGTGATGACGATGTTGAACGTCGCACCGTTCCATCCCCACAACTTCTGCAGATCGAATGCGGCGCCGAACTTCCACTGATCGGTATAGCGGGTGATGTTGCGATCGCCACCGGAGTAGTTGTGCGCGGCTTCGAAGCCGTAACCGAAGTCGAACTTGATGCCTTTGTCCTCAAGGCGTGTGCGTGTGCCGCCCCAATCGCCAAACAGGTACTTGCTCGTTTGCAACGAGCTGGAATCGGACTTCGTCGAATCGTCTTGCGCATGTGCCGCGGTGGCGCTGAAAGCGAGGCACGCGAGCACCAGTGTAGCAAGGGGACGCTTGTTGTGTTGATTGCGCATGTACCCTTCTCCCTGAAGATAAAAATTTATGCTTTTTCGTACTTGGCTTTTGATTATGTAAGTTGCAACGCACAATGTTTTCCGTGCGCTCAACCGATGAATCATAGTGTTTTTGTCGTACTAATGCGTAGGCATGGAAAATTCTGCGCCAGCGCTTTCATCGTGGTTCAGCCAACGCTGTGTAACGGCTTTTTGTCTCGTGTAAAAACGCACCGATTCGGGTCCATGTGCGTGGTGATCACCCATGAGACTCTTCTTCCATCCACCGAAACTGTGGAATGCCATCGGCACGGGGATCGGAATGTTGATACCGATCATTCCTACCTGAACACGGTGCGCAAACTCGCGCGCCACCTGTCCATCCCGCGTGAAGATGGCCGTGCCGTTGCCGAATTCATGCTCATCCACCAGCTTCAGGGCACTGGCGAAGTCGGGAACACGAACGACACATAGAACGGGACCGAAGATTTCTTCCTTGTAGATGCGCATCGCCGGGGTCACCTTGTCGAACAGCGTGCCTCCGACGAAGAAACCCTGTTCGCAACCCGGGACCTGGTAACCGCGTCCGTCGACGACGAGCTCGGCACCCGACGCGACACCATCGTCGATGTAGCCCGTGATGCGATCGCGATGCACGCCCGTCACGACGGGTCCCATCTCGACACTTTCATCAAGCCCATCACCGATGCGCAACGCCAGCACGCGCGGCTTGAGCTTTTCGACGAGCGCGTCGGCAGTGGCTTCACCCACCGCGACGACCACCGAGATCGCCATGCAACGTTCACCCGCGGCGCCGTATCCGGCGCCAATCAGTGCGTCCGTGGTTTTCTCCAGGTCGGCGTCGGGCATGACAATCATATGATTCTTGGCCCCACCCAAGGCTTGGACGCGCTTACCCTTCGCGCAACCGCGCGCATAGATGTATTCGGCGATGGGCGTCGATCCCACGAAACTCACGGCGCGTACCAGATCGTGGTCGAGCAGCGCGTCGACGGCTGTCTTGTCACCGTGCACGACGTTGAACACACCGTCGGGTAGTCCCGCTTCCTTGAGAAGCTTTGCCAGTTCCACCGCCAGCGATGGATCGCGCTCGGACGGCTTGAGTACGAACGTGTTGCCGCAGGCGACGGCCATGGGGAACATCCACATCGGTACCATCGCCGGGAAGTTGAACGGCGTGATGCCCACGCACACGCCCAGCGCCTGTCGCATCGTCCATGCGTCGATGCCGTTGGCGATCTGCTCGGTGTAGTCGCCCTTCAGCAGTTCGGGAATGCCGCAGGCGTACTCCACCACTTCCAGGCCACGCACCAGTTCGCCCTTCGCATCGGAGAGGACCTTGCCGTGTTCGGCGACGATGACACGCGCGAGCTTGTCCATGTCACGCTCGATCAGTTCCTTGAAGCGGAACATCACGCGGGCGCGCTTCAGTGCGGGCGTCTGCGACCAGGCCGGGAAGGCGGCATGCGCGGCACGAACGGCGGCATCGATGTCGGCGGCGGAGGCGAGATCCACTTCGGCTGCGGGGACGCCGCGTGCCGGATCGTAGACGGGCGCGGTGCCCGAAGGGGCGCCGGCATATGTCTTTCCGGCAATGAAGTGACCGATACGGGGAAGGGTGTTGCTGGACGGCTGGGCGGACATGTCTTGGTTACTCCGATCGCGGCGCATCAGCGCGCGATCATCCATTCGTGGGCGGGATCGTTACGGAAGTGCCATTCGCGGCGTGGGCCGGCCATCACATTGAGGTAATAGCCGCGATAGCCGTGCGGCATCACCACGGGGTGGTAGCCACGCGGCACCATCACCACGTCGTGGTCACCGACTGCCATCGACTCGTCGATGTCGCGGGTGTCGGTGTAGACGCGCTGGAAGGCAAAACCCTGGGGCGGGTCGATGCGGTGGTAATAGGTTTCCTCGAGCACGCTCTCTTCGGGCAGCGCATCGGTATCGTGCTTGTGCGGCGGGTAACTCGACGAGTGACCCGCGGGCGTGAGCACCTCGACCACGAGCAGCGATTCGGCGGGCTCGGTCTCGGGAAGGATGTCGCAGACATAGCGCGTGTTCGCACCGGTACCGCGTACGGAACGCTTCATCGACTGCGGTTCGATCAGGCGCACATCGAGACGCCCGGTAGCTGGCGCGGAAGCGATGGCGAGTTCAGCGTTGGTCGTCGCGGTCACGGTGAAGACCGACGACGGTGGTGCGTAAATGGCGTGGGGCGACTGCTCGTCGAAGACGCTCGAACGGCCACCCAGGTCTTTCCAGGCGTGCTCGCCAACGGACACGTCGACGTGGCCCGTTAGTACGACGAGACAACCTTCGCGGTCCGCCGGCAGCGCGATGTCGGTGGACTGCCCGGCGGCGAGGCGGCGCGCCTCGAAACCGACATGGTGCCAGTGCGCGGTTTGCGGCGTGACCTTGACGATGGCCTCGCCCGCGGGCATGGCCTTGACCAGCAGACTCATGCGACCTCCTGGACCGGTGCGCGGTCGAGCAGCGTGCGTAGTGTGTCGTAGCCTTTCTTGGCGAAGGCGTAGCTGGGTGCGACGGCGGGGTCCTGCTCCGCTTCGACCACGAGCCAGCCCTTGTAGCCGTGCTCCTTCAGTCGCGAGATGATCGTCGCGAAGTCGATCACGCCATCACCGGGGACGGTGAATGCCCCATTGAGCACGGATTCGAGGAACGTCCACTGACGGTTGCGCGCCAGGCGGACGACGCCGGGACGCACGTCCTTGCAATGCACATGGCAGATGCGAGCGATATGCCGTTCGAGCACCGCCACCGGATCGCCACCGCCGAAGTACGTGTGGCCACTGTCGAAGAGCAGGCCCATGTCGTCGCCCGTGTTCGCCATCAGCTGGTCGACATCGTCCGGCGATTCAACGTACGCGCCCATGTGATGGTGGTACGCAAGGCGCACGCCGTGGGACAGGGTGAAGCGCGCGAACTCGGTCACCTTTTCGCCATAGCGCTTCCAGTCGTCGGCGGTGCGGAAACGTGGCCGCTTGTAGAGCGGCAGTGGCTCGCCCTGGATCGCGTGCGCGACCTCGCCGTAAACCATGACCTTGCAGCCATTCTCGGCGAGAAGGCGCAGGTGCTTCTCCACGGCGACGGACTCTTCCTTCGCGGAGCGTTCGCCCAACCGTCCCGAATACCACCCGGAGACCACGTCGAGGCCGTAACCCGCCATGAGCTCGCGCAGCGCCGCCGGTTCTTTGGGAAACTTGTTGCCGAGTTCGAAGCCCTCGTAACCGATGGCCTTGCCTTCGGTGAGCGCGGTGGACAAGGGAATCTCGCCCCCGAGCGACGGCAGGTCGTCGTTGCTCCAGGAAATCGGGTTGATGCCGATGCGGATGGGATCGTTTTTCATGCTGGCGTGATCCTGGCCTTGCGGCCCACGGTGGCGGTTTCATACCCCGCGCGCGCATCGCGCACGGTATGCCGCGTGGAAACTTCCGGCACCGCCACGTCCCACCATACGCCGCCTTCGTCAGTCGTGCGTGTGTGGTCCGTATCGATGCTGATGAGATAGGTGCGGTCGGCGGCGCGGGCGCGTTCCATCGCCGCTTCCAGCCCGGCGATGTCGGCGACGTGTTCCGCGATCGCGCCGAGCGAACGCGCATGCGCGGCGAAGTCAATCAGCGGCGCGCCATGGCGTCCCTGCACACAGTCGTCGAACATGTTGTTGAACGGCGCGCCACCGGTCGCCTGCTGCAGGCGGTTGATGCATCCGTAGCCGCGGTTGTCGAGCAGCACGATGATGAGCTTGGCATCCAGCATCACCGACGTGGCGATCTCCGAGTTCATCATCAGATAACTGCCGTCGCCGACCATCACGATGACTTCGCGGTCCGGGGCGGCCATCTTGACGCCGAGGCCGCCAGCGATCTCGTAGCCCATACACGAGTAGCCATACTCCATGTGGTAACCGCCCGCCGTTTCGGTACGCCACAACTTCTCGAGTTCCGCCGGCAAGGTGCCCGCGGCGCAGACGACGATGTCGCTCATGGCGGAACGCGGAGACGAGCGTTGCACGGCGCCGATCACTTCGCCGTCATAGGGCAGGCGTCCGGCGGGTGCCTGTCGCTGGCCCGTGATGCGCGAGACGATGCCCATCCATTCGCTGGAAGCTTCGCGCGCGCGTTCGGTCCAGGCCTCCGGCGCGGTCCAGTCCTCCAGGCCGAAGCTCAGGTCGTCGAGTACCCGGGCGGCATCGCCGATGATCTCCAGCCCGTCGCCCTTGAGCGCATCGAAGCTGTTCACGTTCACGGAAAGAATGGGCACGTGGCGGAACAGGGCGTTGGAGCCGGTCGTAAAATCCTGCAGGCGCGTACCGACCGCGATGATGAGGTCGGCGTCCTGCAGCAGTTCGTTCGCCGCCGTGGAGCCACTCACGCCGGCGGGGCCGAGGTGCAATGGGTGGTTCCAGGGCACTGCGCCCTTGCCCGCCTGCGTCTCGCAGACCGGGACGCCGTGCTTGTCGGCGAACGCCAGCAGTTCTGGCGTGGCCTTGGCGTAGAGCGCGCCACCGCCGGCGATGATCACCGGACGCTCCGCGACTTCGATGGCGTCGAGGGCCGCCATCAATTCATCGTCGGTAGGCTGCGGGGCGCGGAAAACGATCTCGCGAGGCTCGAAGAACGACACCGGGTAGTCGTACGCCTCGGTCTGGACGTCTTGCGGCAGGGCGAGCGTGACCGGGCCGCACAGCGCCGGGTCGGTCAGTGCACGAACCGCCCGGGGCAACGCCGTGAGCAATTGCTCGGGCCGGACAATGCGGTCGAAGTAGCGCGACACGGGACGGAAGCAGTCGTTGACCGACACCGTGCCGTCGGAGAAGTCCTCGAGCTGTTGCAGCACGGGATCGGGCGCGCGGGAAACGAAGATGTCGCCCGGAAGGAGCAACACCGGAAGACGGTTCACGTGGGCGAGCGCCGCCGCGGTGACCAGGTTGGTGGCTCCAGGGCCGATCGATGTCGTCACGGCCATCATCTTGCGGCGCATGTTCGTCTTCGCATAGGCGATCGCGGCATGCGCCATGGCCTGTTCGTTATGGGCGCGGAAGGTGGGCAGTTCATCGCGGATGCCATGCAGCGCTTCGCCGATCCCGGCGACATTGCCGTGGCCGAAGATGGCGAACACGCCGCCGAACAGCGGCGACGACGCTTCGTCGTCCGCGTCGCGGCCGTGGAGCGCGGCAAGGTAGCGAACCAGTGCCTGCGCGCAGGTGAGGCGGATCGTCTCGCTCATGCGGCAGCGCCTTCCTTCACGTGATTCGCGGGACGACGACGGCCATCGCGCCACAACGCGATCATGCGTTCGAAGGAGGTGCGCGCCTCGGCGACCAGGCCGGCATCGTCGAGGTCGCCGGCAAGCCACGCCTTGGCCGCGTCGGCGAAGATCGTGCGACCGACGGCGAAACCGCGGCAGCTGCGGCTGTCCACGGCGTCGGCGAAGCCTGCGCCCAGCGCCTCCGCCGGTGCGTTCAGGCCGAGCAGGAGCACGCCGCGGCAATGCGGATCGCGTTCCGCGATCAGCGCGTCGATGGCGGCCCAGGCCTCGCGGCGAGGTGGACACAGCTTCCACCAGTCGGGGCGAATACCAAGGTTGTAGATACGCTTCAGCGAGCGCAGCACGAGGTCGTCGCGTTCTTCGTGGCTCTTGCAACCGGGCGGGATGACCTCGAGCAGCAGTTCATGGCCACTGATCTTCGCCGCGTCGTGGAGCGAGCGCAGCTGGGTTTCCTGCTCCACGCGGTCCAATGGCGCCGCATCCGGATCGAAGGCGACCAGGCACTTGATGACGTGTTCACGCGGCCAGGAAATCAACTGGCTGCCGATGGACCGGCCGCGCTCCAGTTCCAGGGGGTTGGATCCGGATACCTCGACCGGACGCCCGATCCACCAACCACGACCGGTGGCGGCGTTCAGCGCATCCTGTCCATAGCGGTCGTCGGCGAGGAGGCCGACATGCCCCTGCAGATTGCCCGCGCGCTCTGTCGCCGCGACGGCTTCCACCAGCAATTCCTTCAGTTTCGGAAGGCGCGCTTCGTCACCACCGACCTCGCGGGCGAGCTGGAAGAACGGCGTGCGATGGTCGAAGGCGAAGACATAGAGTTCGTCCCAACGCTTGCGCGGTACGGCCGCGCGGTGCAGGTGGGACAACTCGGCGTCCAGATCGGGGCGGGCGATGCCACCCTCGCGACCGAGGAACGCGTCGAGTTCGGCACGCCCCGGCATGGCCGGCGCGCAACCGTGTCGCGAAACGACCATGGCGCCGCAGGCATTGGCAAAGGCGCATGAGCGTTCGATGGACTCGTCACGCAGCCAGCCGGCAAGGAAGCCGGACAGGAACGCGTCGCCGGCTCCCAGCACGTTGAGTACCTCGACGCGGCTGCCCCGATAGGTCGGTGCGTCGTCGATGCGGGCAGGGATCGGACCTTCGATGACACTGCAGCCCAGCGGTCCGCGCTTCACGATGAGCGTGGCGGCGCTGATGCCGCGCACGGCGCGCAGCGCGCCGAGAAGGTCTTCGCTGCCTCCGGCGATATGGAATTCCTCCTCGGTGCCGACGATGACGTCGAAGCCGGGAAGGATCGCCTGCAGGTGGCCGGTGACATGGTCGGCGGCGACGAAGCGGCGCTCGCCTTCGCCCCGGCCCGTGAGTCCCCACAAGACCGGGCGATAGTCGATGTCGAGGACCGTCCGCACATCGTGCCTGCGCGCCAGCTCAATCGCTCGGGTGCTGGCGGCGTGCACGCCGGGTTCCGAAAAATGCGTGCCGGTGATCGCCAGTGCTCGGCATTGCGCGATGAAGGCTTCATCGATGTCGCTTGCCTCCAGCGCCATGTCCGCGCAGTTCTCGCGGTAGAACAGCAACGGGAAGGTTTCGCGATCCTTGATGCCGAGAATGGCGAGCGCGGTCAGTCGATCGGGATCGACGCTCACCTGGCTCACGTCGCACCCTTCGGCATCGAGCGTTTCGGTGAGGAATCGACCCATGTGATCGTCGCCGACCCGGGACAGCATCGCCGAACGCAGGCCTAGCCTCGCGGTACCGAAGGCGACGTTGGCCGACGATCCGCCGAGGTACTTGGCGAAACTGGTCACGTCCTCGAGACGTGCACCGATCTGCTGGGCATAGAGATCCACCGCCAGCCTGCCGAGGCAGGCCACGTCGATGGGGCGGGAGGAAGAGCGGGGCAGGGGACTACGCATAGGGTTTCCGTGTTCAGGCCGCGCGGCCTTCCAGTTCATCGACCAGGCTCTGGATCTCGGTGCCGCCAGCCATCATGTCGAGCACTTCTTCCTTCGTGATGTCGGTCTTGGCGAAGGTGCCCATGGACTGGCCGCGGTTGAGCAGCGTGAAGCTGTCCGCGATGGGATAGGCGTGGTGCACGTTATGGGTGATGAAGATCACCGAGATGCCGCGCTCGCGCGCGTTGTGGATCAGCTTCAGCACGTTGCACGACTGCTTCACGCCAAGGGCGGCGGTCGGTTCGTCGAGGATCAGCACCTTGGCGCCAAAATGGATGGCTCGGGCGATGGCCAGGCACTGGCGCTCGCCACCGGACATCGTACCCACCGGCTGGCTGGCATCACGTACGCGGATGCCCATCTCGCCGAGTTTCTCGCGGGCGGTCTCGTTGGCGTAGTTCATGTCGATCACGGGGATCACGCCGAACATCTTGCGACGCGGTTCGCGCCCCGCGAAGAAATTGCGCGCCACGCTCATCAGTGGCACGAGGGCCAGGTCCTGGTAGACCGTGGCGATGCCACGATCCAGAGCTTCGCGTGGCGAATTGAAGCGCACCTCCTCACCTTCCACCCGATACGCGCCCGAACTCGGCTGGTGCACGCCTGCCAGTGTCTTGATCAGGGTGGACTTGCCGGCACCGTTGTCACCCAGCAGGCAGTGCACTTCGCCGCGCTTCAGACGCAGGGTGACGCCTTGCAGCGCGATGACCGTACCGAAGAACTTGCTGACGTTATCGAGCTCGAGGATGTAATCGTCGGCCATGGTGGCGCTCCTCATTTCGTGGCCGCGGCGCGGCTGCGGATGTAGTGGTTGAACAGCACCGCCAGCAGCAACATGCCGCCGAGGAATACGCGGTACCAGTCGGAATCGATGTTGGTGTACGAGATACCGATCTGCACGACGCCGAAGATGAGCGCGCCGAAGCAGGCGCCGATTACGGAGCCGAAGCCGCCGGTGAGCAGCGTGCCGCCGATCACCACGGCGATAATGGCCTCGAATTCCTTCTGCAGGCCGCGATCCGCCGCGGCGGAGCCCACGTCGGCCACCTGGAGCACGCCGAACAGGCACGAGCAGAACGCGGTGAGGACGAACAAGGAGATCTTCACGCGGCGCACGGGCACACCGACGTTCTTCGCGGCGTTGGCGTCGCCGCCCACCGTGTAGATCCAGTTGCCGAAGCGCGTGCGGGCGAGCACGAAGCCGGCGGCGATGGCCATCACGATCCACCAGACCAGCACCTTCGGCAGGCCGGCGACGACCGGGTCGCCACTGGGCAACTTGTCGATCAGGTTCATGCCGGCAAGACCGCTGAACAACCAGTGCAGGGTGGTGCCCTGGAACAGCGCGGAGACCACCGGGTCCTGGGTGAACTTGTCGCCGATGCCGCTGACGATCGTGCTATTGGCGAATCCCGTGGAAAGCACCAGCGTCAGGCCGCGCAGGATGAACATGAAAGCCAGCGTGACGATGAACGAGGGCAGCTTCGTGCGGACCACGAGGTAACCGTTGAGGGCACCGAGCGCCATCGATCCCACGAAGGCGAAGAGGACGGCCGCCCACAGCGGCCAGCCCAGGTACATCGGTGGAATGGCCACCATGACGCCGGCGAAGCCGATCATCGAACCCATGGACAGGTCGAATTCGCCGGCGATCATGAGGAGGCAAGCGCCCACGGCGATGATGCCGAGGTAACCCGCCACCTGTGCCCAGTTGATGACGCCATCGAGCGCGAACATGCCCGAGCCGCCGGCGAAGATGCCGAAGAAAACGAAGACGAGCACGGTGCCCGCGATGGACCCGAGTTCAGGCCGGTCGAGCAGGATGCGCCACGGGGAAATTTTCCGTACGCGTTCGTCCGTGGGTTTCGATTCTTCCGGCGCCTTCGCGCGGTTGCTCTGGATCATGTGGGTAACGCTCTCGTTGATGGCGCTCATGGACGTTTGACTCCTGCCGGTCAGCGATACTGGCCGGCGTACTTCTCGACGGTGGCGACGTTGTCCTTGGTGACGAAGGCCGGGCCCGAGCTGACGCCGGTGGCGGTGTAAATCGGCTTCAGGTCGTACTGTTTCAGGCGGGCCTGGAACTTCGGATTGGCCTTGAGCGCGGCAATGATCTTCGCCGGGTCCTTGGTGTTCTGGTCGTGCGCGATGACCAGCGCGGCGACGCCCATGTAACCCTGCAGGTAAGGCTGCTGGTCGATGGCGTACTGGATCGTGCCGGCCTTGATGCCGTTGATGATCGCGGGTGAAAGATCGAACGTGCCGAAGTTGATCTTGCCGGCCAGGTGCATGTCCTGGACGACCTTGATGGACGGCTCGGCCGCGTTCGGGCCCAGTGCGAGGATGGCTTGCGTCTTCGGGTTGCTGCGCAGGTAGGCGCTGAGCTTGCTCGCCACGACGGTGGGATCCATGCCCGTGTCGATCATCGACGTCTTGCGCCAGTCCTTCAGGCCGATGGCATCGGCGAAGCCCTGGCAACGTTCGAACGAGGCGTTGTTGGTGGCGTAATGGTTCACGCAGACGAAGCTGGTGACGCCGGCTGCCTTCGCGCGCTCGCCGGCCGCCTTGCCCGCGTCGTATTCACCCTGGCCCACGTGCATGATCGCGCCGAGCTTCTTGCTCTCGTCCGGCGTACCGGAATTGATCGTGACGATGGGAATGCCCTTGGCCGTGACTTTGGCGGCGGGCGCCTTCAACACGTCGAAGCTGGCGATATCGAACGCGACGCCCTTGTAGTTGCGGGCGGCGGCGGATTCCAGCTGGCGGGCCATCTCGCTGAGATCGCCGGTACCCGAACCACGGTAGTCGACGTCGACACCGAAATCCTCGCCAGCCTGCTTGATCGAATTCTTGATGGTGTTCCACCAGGAATCGGAATCGGCGGCATGAGTAACAAGAACATAACGATCGCCGGGTGCCGCCTGCGAGGCGGGGGCGGCGAGGCCAAGACCGAGGGCTAAGGCTGCCGCCAATGAGGCGTGGAACAGTTTGGATCGCATAGTGCCTCCACAGGTGACCGGCATGGCGGTCGGATGGATGGATATCGAACTGCGATGCGGCCTTGCGGCCGCTGTTTTGCCGAAAGCGATCCGAGCATGGACCTGCCGTTCCACGGTTGCAATTTGCATTGCAGCAAAAAAAGAATTGGAAAAAATGTTCCATCGCGTGCTTCAATGCGGCCGTTGCCCCCATGGAGCCACCGATGGCCAAACGCAGCGAAGCCGATGCCCTCATGCAGCGCATCGCGGAAGAGTTCGAGGCCTTGCCGCGCCAGTTGCAGGGCGTGGCCCGGTACCTTGAGGAACATCGTAGTTCCATCATGGTCCAGCGCGTCGGCGAGATCGCCGAGGGCTGCGGCGTGCATGCGTCGGCCGTGGTTCGCTTCGCGCAACGTTTCGGCTATTCAGGTTTTTCGGAGATGCAGGCGGTCTTTCGCGATGCGTGGGCCGCGCAGGCCACGCCGACGCGCAGTTACCAGCAGCGCATTCGCACCGTCATCAAGGGCCGGTCCGGTGGCGTGCCCGCGGCGGAGATCGCGTCGCGTTTCATCGACGCCAGCCGCGCGGGCCTGGACGAACTCGCCGAGGAACTCGACGAAGGCCGCTTTCAGAAAGCGGTGGACATGCTCGCCGCGGCGGAGAACATCTACGTGATCGGTGTGCGCCGTTCATTCGCCATCGCCGCCTATATCGCCTACGCATTGCAGCACACGCAGAAGCGCGTGCACCTGGTCAGCGGCCTGGGCGGCATGTTCCGCGAACAATTGCGAAGCATCGGCAAGGGCGACGCCCTGATCGCCATCAGTTTTCCGCCGTTCGGCAAGGAAACCCTCTATGCGATGCGCGTGGCACAGCAACATCGTGCGGGCGTGCTCGGCATCACCGAGAGCGATCTCGGCCCGCTTGCCCGTCATTCGGATGTGCTACTGAAGGTGAAGGAAGGCAGCGCGTTCGCCTTTCGTGGCCTCACCAGCACCATGTGCCTTTGCCAGGCGCTGTTCGTCGCGCTGGCCTACAAGCTTGAACTCACTGTCGAAGAAACGATTCCCCGAGGAGAATACGATGATTGAAGTTGCCGTTTTCGGTGCCGGTCGCATCGGCAAGATCCACGCGGGCAATGTCGCCCGTCATCCGGAGGCGCGACTGCGCTACGTGGTGGATGTGCATGCGCCCTCCGCGAAAGAACTTGCGGACAAGCACGGTGCGAAGGTCGCCAGTGTCGACGAGGCGTTGAACGATCCCGCCGTCGGTGCCGTGGTGATCGGCTCGAGCACGGACACGCATGCCGACCTCATCCACCGTGCGGCGGCGGCGGGCAAGGCGATCTTCTGCGAGAAGCCTGTCGATCTCGATGTGGAGCGTGCGCGCTCTTGCCAGGCCGTCGTGGAGAAGGCGGGCGTCGTCTGCATGATCGCCTTCCAGCGTCGGTTCGATCCCACCTTCTCGTCGCTGAAGAAGCGCCTCGACGACGGCGAGGTCGGAACCCCCGAATTGCTGATCGTCACCAGTCGTGATCCCGGCGCACCGCCTGTCAGCTACATCAAGAGTTCGGGTGGCATCTTCAAGGACATGCTGATCCACGACTTCGACATTTTCCGCTGGATCCTGGATGACGAAGCGGTGAGCGTGCATGCGATGGGAAGCTGCCTTACCGATCCGGCGATCGAAGCCGCCGGGGACATCGACACCACGGCGGTGACGATCCGCACGAAGAGCGGCCGGCTTTGCCAGATCAACACGTCGCGTCGCGCGGCGTACGGTTATGACCAGCGTTTCGAAGTGCTCGGCAGCAAGGGCATGTTGCAGGCGGGCAATGTCACGCCGACCCAGGTCGTCTCGCACACCGCCACGAACATCGCCCATGACCTTCCGGAGCATTTCTTCCTGGAGCGTTATCGCGACGCCTATGCCGCCGAGATCGCTCATTTCTTCGATGCGCTTGCCGCTGGTACTCCCGTGCGCACCACCATCGCCGACGGCATCAAGGCGCTGGAACTGGCCGAGGCCGCCGCCCTATCGTGGCGTGAAGGTCGCGCCGTGCCGGTGAACATCTGACAGGAGAACATCGCATGGCTTCCCTCCGCATCGGTCTTGCCGGCCTTGGCCGGCTGGGCCAGCGCTATGCCGAAAATCTCGCCCGGGCGGTGCCGCGGGCGGAACTCGCCGCCGTCTGCAGCCCGATCGAGGGCGAGCGGGCATGGGCGCGCGACACCCTTGGCGTCGCCACGATCCACGACACTTACGAGGCGTTGCTTGCCGATCCGTCGCTCGACGCCGTCTTCCTTGTCACGCCGACGTCCTTGCACGCCACGCAGATCGAGCAGGCCCTCGACGCGGGTAAGCACGTGTTCTGCGAAAAACCCCTTTCGCTGGACACAGAGGATTGTCGTCGCGCCGCAGCGCATGCCGCCAAGGCACGAAAACGTGCGATGGTGGGTTTCGTTCGCCGCTTCGACGACAGCTACCGTCATGCGTTCCAGCACATCGAAGCCGGCGGTATCGGCCGGCCGTTCCTTGTCTACTCGCAGACGACGGATCTTGCCGATCCCAGCGGTGCTTTCCTGAAGTTCGCGCCCACCAGCGGAGGCATTTTCCTCGACTGCAGCGTGCACGACATCGATCTGGCCCGCTGGCTTCTCGGCCGGCCGAAGGCGACCAAGGTGTATTCGACCGGCACGGTGGCGATGTATCCGCCGCTGGAGGCGATGGGCGACGTGGACAACGGTATCGCCATCGTCGAGTTCGAAGGAGGGCGCATGGCGATGTTCTATGCCTCGCGCACGCAGGCGCACGGACATGACACGCATACGGATATCACCGGCACGGCGGGACGCCTGAGCATCGGCCGCAATCCACGTGTGGATCGTGTGGAAATCGCCGACGCCAACGGCGTGCGCAACAGGGTGGTGCCGTCGTTCTACGAGCGTTTCGCCCCGGCCTTCGTGACCCAGGCGAGGCATTTCGTGGATGCCGTGCTCGACGAAACGCCCTTCGACCTGACCATGGAAGATGCGGTGGAGGCCACGCGAATCGCGGTGGCACTGCGGGAGTCGCTGCATAGCGGCCAGCCAGTGGTTCTCACATAGGCCGGATGACGCACTGCAACAAGCAGGCGTTATAATCGCCCTCGCCATGTCCCTTCCCTCCCTTGTCCCCCACCGCGGCCGGCGTTTCGCCGTGACCGCGCGCATCCTTTCCTCGGTCGTTTTTTCTTTCGTCTGCTACCTCTGCATCGGCATTCCGCTCGCCGTGCTGCCAGGTTTCGCACACATCGACCTGGGTTATTCCACGATCATCGCGGGCCTGGCGGTGAGCGCGCAGTATCTTGCGACGCTGCTTAGCCGGCCGCATGCCGGGCGGATGGCGGATGCCATGGGTCCGAAACGCACCGTCGTGGCGGGACTGATCGTGTTGGCGCTCTCGGGTCTGTTCCTCGCCCTGGGCGCCGTCGTCCCAAAGATGCCGACGCTTTCGCTGGCCCTCGTCCTCATGAGCCGGCTGGGCCTGGGCTTCGCGGAAAGCTGGGTGAGCACGGGTGCGATTACTTGGGGCATCGGCGGCATCGGTGGTGAGCACACGGCCCGGGTGATCTCCTGGAACGGCATCGCCACCTACGGCGGCATCGCGGCGGGCGCGCCGTTGGGCGTGATGCTGGCGCGCGACCATGGCTTCATCGCGCTGGGCATCCTGACATTCATTCTGGGCCTTCTCGCCCTGCCGTTCGCCCTGTGGAAGGCCCGTGTGGCCCCCAGCCATGGCGAGCGGCTGCCCTTCAAGAGCGTGCTGTCCCGCGTGATGCCTTATGGCGTGGGCCTGGCGCTCGGTTCCATCGGCTTTGGTTCGCTGTCGACCTTCGTGGCGTTGTACTACGCCAACCGGGGCTGGTCGGACGCGGCCCTTTCGTTGTCCGTTTTCGGTGGGTGCTTCATCGGTATCCGTCTGATCTTCGGTAATGCGATCGACCGTTTCGGTGGCTATCGCGTGGCGATCGCTTCGCTTTTCGTCGAATGCCTCGGCCTGCTCCTGCTCTGGCAGGGGACGACGCCGCATGCCGCCCTCGCGGGCGCGGCACTTACCGGCGCGGGGTTTGCGCTGGTCTTCCCGGCGTTGGGCGTCGAAGCGGTGGGCCGGGTCAGCACGCACAATCGTGGGGCGGCACTGGGTGCGTATTCGGTGTTCCTCGACGTGGCACTGGGCCTGACCGGTCCGGTCGGCGGCTGGGTCGCAGGCCTTTACGACTACCCCGCGATCTTCCTGCTGGCGTCGTTCGCCGCACTGGCGGCGATGCTCCTGGCGATCTCCCTCTACCTGCGTTTCGGTCGCGATAAGGAAGAACGCGAAAACCGGGCCGACGCACGGGCATAATGCGCGTCCAGTCCTCTTAGAGTTCCTTGCATGCCTTACGATCGCAGCTGGATGGGCTTCGGCATCATCGGTGCCCTCGAAACCGGTGCCATCGCGCTGGCGATCGGTATCGTCGTGTTCGGATTGCTACACCTCTTCAGCCGGGGCAACGGCTGGAGCGATGGCAAAGAAATCGCGATCGCCTTCGTCATCGCCGTGGCTCTCGGCGCGGGACAGGACATCTGGGATCTCTTCTACTTCAACATGGCTCCGCTGCAATCGCTCACGCTGCTGAAGCTGAAGCTCGCCGCCGTCCACGACCCCGACGCGATTGGCTTACGCGTGTTCTTCGAGTTCGTCGGCGCGCTCGTCGGTGTCTTCTTCGGCTGGATCATGTTCTCGGGCGGCATCAAGAAGCTGTCCACGGTCATGCGTAGCCTCTGAAGCACCCCGTTCAGCGCTTGTGCGCGAACATCCAGTCCCATAGATCCGGCGTCGCATAGGCTTTCTGCCACGACCCGTGGTTGACGCCCGGGAATTCGCTGTACTTCACTTCCGCCTTGCGTTTGACGAGCGCGGCGTTCATCTTGCGCGACTGCTCGGTCGGCACGACATTGTCGTCGCCGCCGTGGAAGATCCACACGGGCAGCTTGCCGATCTTGTTCGCGACCCAGGCGAAGGGATCGTCACCCTCGGGCACGCCGTGGACGTAGAGGTGGCGTCCATCGCCATCCAATGGCTGCACGCCGCCGCAGATGATCGCCGCTGCCGCGAACGTGCCGGGATGGTCGACGGCGAGCTGCCAGGAACCGTAACCGCCCATCGACAGGCCGGTCAGGTACAGGCGCTTACGGTCGCCGTGGAACTCCTTCACGCTTTGCTCCAGCGCCGCCATCGCCATGTCGGCATCGGCCTGATCGGTCCACTCGGTGTCGTCGGGCGCCTGCGGTATGACGACCACCGCCGGGAAATCCGTGTGCTCCTTGAGCCACGGCGGCAGGCCCTGGGATAGCTGCTTCTGGTTGTCGTTGCCACGCTCGCCGCTGCCGTGAAGGAAGAGCACGACGGCAGGATGTTGCTTGACCTCGGCGGGAACGAAGACCTGGTAGCGATAGGTCTTGCCGTGCACGTCCACGGTACGTTCGACGAACGACGCGGGGGCGGCCGATGCGGAACCGACGAGGATGGCGGTGAGGGCGGCGAGCGTACGGAGCATGCGGGAACTCCCTGGGGTGGCTGTGGATTTGGTAGGCGTCAGAGGACGGGGTCGAATAGTCTTGCGACGTGGAGGGCCACGCGGCGGAAGTACGGGAGGCGTCTGTAGTCGTTTGGATTCACTTCGTCGCTATTGGTGAAGTCCGTTTCGAGCATGGCTTCGACCTCGGTGGCGAAGGCGTCGTCCACGTTCAGCGCCGCGATCTCGAAGTTCAGCCGGAAACTGCGATTGTCGAGGTTCATGCTGCCCACCACGGCGGTATCGTCGTCGACGAGCATCACTTTCTGGTGCACGAAGCCAGGCTGGTAGCGGAACATGCGGATGCC
>DATNJP010000419.1:0-6588 GCA_035603855.1 Luteibacter sp.
ATGTACCAGCGCGGCAAGATCCAGGAAGAGTCGATGTACTACGAGCACAAGAAGCACGATGGCTCGCTTCCGCTCATCGGCGTCAACACCTTCCTGCCCAAGGACCACGGCGGCGAGATCGCCACCGAGATCGAACTCATCCGCTCGACGGAAGAGGAAAAGGGCCAGCAGATCGACAACGTGCTGCTCTACGGCAAGGCCCGCAACAGCCTCGCACCGGAAAGCCTGAAGACCTTGCAAAAGACGGCCCGCGAACGCCGCAACGTGTTCGAACAGCTGATGGACGCGGTGAAGAACAATTCGCTGGGCCAGATCAGCCACGCGCTGTACGACGTGGGTGGCGAGTACCGTCGCAATATGTAAGGCGTCATGGCCTCCGATTGGCTTGGCGAGAACGCTGGCGCCGATCGCGAATGACAACGATCACCCAGGCGATGGGGCCCGCGAGGGCTCCATCGCCTGGGTGCTAGGGTTCTGCCGCTTGTTGGCGGGGATGGCCCGTGGCGATACGTCTCATCGTTCGACGAACTGCACCTTCGCCAGCCCTTGTACCTTGGCCTCGGTCAGCACCTTCGCCACATCCTCGTAAGCGGCACCATCCGCCGCAGCGATATTCACGACGGGCGGCTCCTTGGCCAACGCGGCAATCTTCATCTGCTCCACAAGGGCGGCATCGGTGACGAGCGTGCCGTTCCAGAACATCGATCCATCGGCATCGATGGCGACACGGATGGGTTGGGGTGGTTCCACCGGTTGGGCCGAGCCGCGACCGGGGAAGGACAGACTCGCCTTATGCGCGATGACAGGTGCCGAGATCATGAAGATGATCAGCAACACCAACAGGACGTCGACGAGTGGGGTGACGTTGATGCCCGAGATCGGGGCCGAGTCGTGCCTTGCAGAGAAAGCCATGCTTCTTCCTCCTAGCGGCGATGCGGGTTGTTCCCTGAGGGAGCCGGACCGATGGGGGAGTGCCCGGCGAGTCCAGATTAAGCGCGCCTTGAGCTTCTGCGCAAGTCTCCCGATTTGAACTCGGGAGGCCGTTCGTAGTCCCATGGAGGCTTGGTTTTCGTGGGAGCGGTACGTTGAGCAGTCAGTCGTCGGGTTCGAAGTGGGTTGTGGGTTTGCTGGTCGTGGCGATCGCCGTGGTTGTCGGTGTGTTCGTCTATCGCGAGAAACAGGCGCGGGAAGGCACCTCCGCGCCGCCGTTCGCCGTGGCCGGTTCCGCGTCTTCGTCGCCGCCTGCCGCCGTCCACGATGCGGCCCTGCCGCAGCATCCCATCGGCGGTCCGGCCGGGGCGTCCACGGCGTCGTTGCCACCTCTCGACCAGAGTGACGACGAAGTGCTCGCTGGCTTGATGGCGTTGACCAGCGACGGCGCCTTGAAGACGATCCTGCATCCGGAGGCGATCGTGTCGCGCATGGTTTCCACGATCGATGCGCTGCCGAAACAGAGTGTCGGCATGAATGTCGTACCGCTACGTACGCCCACGGGGCGTTTTCAGGTCGTGTCGGACGATGGCAATTTCGTCGTCTCGAAGAAGAACGCGGAGCGCTATGCCACGTATATGTACGTGGCGGACCGGGTCAATCCGAAAGCGGCGGCTGCCTGGTACAAGCGTAACTACCCGCTGTTCCAGCAGGCGTATCGCGACCTTGGCACCAATGGGTACTTCAACGACCGGCTCGTCGAGGTGATCGACCACCTGCTGGCCGCACCCGAGCCGAAAGGTAACCAGCAGCTGATTCCGGCGAAGGAAGGCTATGTCTACGCGAACGCCGCGCTGGAGCAGCTATCGGTCGGACAGAAATTCATGATCCGCGTCGGGCCGGAGAATGAGGCGAAGCTCAAGGCGAAACTGCGTGGGTTGCGCGATGAGGTGGTGAGTCAGCCGGGTGACGAGGGTTCGTCGGGGCCGTGATGTTCGGCTTCGCGGGGATCGCCGCTGAAGCGGCTCCCACACAAAGCCTGCACCTCTCACAAGCCCTGCACCTCTCAGAAGGCGTGCACCTCTCTCAAGGCCAGCACATCCCACAAGGCCAGCACCTCTCTCAAGGCGAGCACCTCTCTCAAGGCCTGCACCTCACACAAAGCCTGCCCTTCGCAGAAGGCCTGCAACTCACACAGGCCTACCAACTGTGGGAGCCGCTTCAGCGGCGATTCGCGCCCGTCAGGGCGCTTTCTTCGACGGATCGCGCACCGGCACGCTGATGTTGCACAGGTCGATCTTGCCCGCGGGCCGGGTGTAGAAGTCGTCCTGGCGGTTGCGCTTGGCGTCGATCACCGCCGCGAAGGTCTTGCTGTCGGTGCGTAGCACCTGGATCGGCGTGCGTTCCGCTTCTGGCACGTCGGCGGCGAGCCGAACGCTCTTGATCGTCACGCGCTGGGCGGGCTTGTCGTAGAAGCCCATCGGGTCCGCGCCACGCGGATAGGCCGAGAGGATTTCCATGCCCTTGATGACCTTGCCGGCGACGGCGAGGTTACGGTCGAGATTGCGCGGCGCCTGGCCGATGATGGCGTAGAGCGAGCTGCCGTTGCCGGATTCGGCGCCGGTGTCGCGGGCCACGCCCACGGTGCCGTAGCAGTGCGTGATCCACGCCTCGCCCTTGCCATCGCGAGCCACCGGGAAGCCGTCGGAGAAGCCGACCTCCGATGCATACACGTCGCCATCCGGCAGCTTGGTGAAGGGATAGGTCTTGCCATCCTTGCGGGTGAACTCCGGCGCGAGGGTTTCCTTCGCCGTGCCCAGGCTCTTTGCCTTCTTCTTGTCGTCGCCATCCGGGTCGCCCCACTGGGTGACGAAGTTGTCCTGCACGCGGATGACCTGGGTGCCGTCGAAGTAGTGCTCGCGGATCAGGGTCCGGATGTTCGCGGCATGAAGCGGCGACCAGTCCTGGGCAAGCTCGATGATCACGCGGCCCTGCGGCAGGTCCATGTAGACGAGGTTCTGCGGGTCCGGCGTGCGCCATTCGGCGGGCGTGGATTTGGCCAGCAGTTCCTTGGGCGTGGGCGAATGCGCCTTTTTCGCCTCTTCGGCAACGGCGGGCAGGGCGAGAACGAGAGCGAGCGCGAGGCAGGTACGTGCGAGCATGGGATCCCCGGAGTGAGTCGAACCGGACGAAAAGTAGCAGAGCCGGTTGAGAAGCGCGCGGGTTTGCTCTAAATGATGGGTGACAGCTTACTTTGCAGGCAGGACATGGACACCTCCGTTCTCGACAATCCGTTGTGGTACTCGCTCATCGGTGAGCATGCCGCGCTGGCCCGGCGGGCGGGCGACGCGCTCTGGTATGGCGCGAGCTACGCGCCATTCATCGCCGTCGAGACCTCCGGAGCCCACGTGGAGGACGATCCCCGCCTGGAAGGCCGGCGCTATTTCGTGGGCGTGGCGCCGGACGAGTTGCCGGAACGGTGGCGACCGGTGCCGGTCGATGCGTATCACGCCACGCCCGACACCCTGCAACTGGTCCGGGCGTTGGAGGCACCGGCGCTCGAATCCAGTGAAATCGTGACGGTCCTGGGGCCAGAACACCGCCAGCGGATGCGCGCGCTTACCGACATGGTCTACCCGGAGTTCTTTCGCGAACACACGGCGGCGTTGGGTACGTATGTCGGCGTGTTCCGCGACAACCGCCTGGTGGCCATGGCGGGCGAGCGCATTGCCGTTCCGGGTGCGCGCGAGATAAGCGCGGTGTGCACGCACCCCGATTTCGCGGGGCAGGGCCTGGCGCATGCCTTGCTCGCCACGCTGGTGAATCGTCATCGCGAAGCGGGGCTCGCATCGTTCCTGCATGTGTCGGCGGGAAACGATGGAGCCCGGCGGTTGTATGAAAAGCTGGGCTTTGTTTATCGGGCGACTTTGACGCTTACGGCGTTGGATATTGGGGAGGGGTGAGGTTTGGTGGGGGGGTATCGCCAGGTTGATTCGCCGCTGAAGCGGCTCCCACATAGGGCATTTGGCTTTTGGCTTTTTGGCTTTTTGGCTTTTTGTCTTTTTGGCTTTTTGGCTTTTTGGCTTTTTGGTTTTTGGTTTTTGGTTCTTCGTTTTTGGCTTTCGGTTATGCGGTGGCGGTTAGCAGGGCTTTGGGTTCCAGGTAGGCTTCCAGGCCGAAGCGGCCGTATTCGCGGCCCAGGCCCGACTGCTTGAATCCGCCGAAGGGCGCCTTCGGGTCGTGCGACAGCGTGTTGACCAGCACGCGTCCGGCGTCGATGCGCGAGGCCACGCGCCGCGCACGTGCGTCATCGGCGGAATACACGTAGGCCTGCAAGCCGTACGGCGTGTCGTTGGCGATGGCGATGGCGTCTTCCTCATCCTCGTAGGCGATGATCGAGAGCACTGGCCCGAAGATCTCCTCGCGGGCGATGATCATGTCGTTACGCACATCGGTGAACAGCGTAGGACGCACCAGCCAACCACGTGTGTAACCGTCCGGCCGGCCCTCGCCGCCGGCCAGAAGGCGCGCTCCTTCCGCGACGCCCTTGCGGATATAGCCCTGCACGCGTTCCCATTGCTTCGCGCTGACCATCGGTCCGACGTCGGTCGCGGTGTTCGCCGGATCACCGGAAACGACCGCTTCGACGGCGGCCTTGGCCATGCCCTCGAACTCCGCCAGACGCGAACGTGGCACGAGGATGCGCGTGCCCGCGATGCAAGCCTGGCCGCTGTTGTTGAAGCCGGCCATGATCGCCAGCGGCAGTACCTTGGCGAAGTCGGCGTCGTCGAGAATGATCGTCGGCGACTTGCCGCCCAACTCGAGCGTGACGCGCTTGAGCGTGTCCGCACCGGCGCGAACGATGCCCTTGCCCACTGCGGTCGAACCCGTGAAGGATATCTTCGCGACATCAGGACTGCTGACGAATTCAGCGCCCACGACATCGCCGCGCCCGGTCACGATGTTGAACACGCCAGCGGGCGCGCCGGCCTCGTGCAGGGCTTTCGTGACGATCCTGGTCTGCAGCGCGCTCATTTCGCTCGGCTTGATGACCGCCGTGCAACCGGCCGCGATCGCGGCGGCGAGCTTGCCGCAGATGAATCCGGCGTTGCTGTTCCATGGCGTGATGAGACCGGCCACGCCCACGGGTTGCATCACCACGGTGGATACGCCCATGCGACGCTCGAAATCGAACTCGCGCAGGGTGGCGATGGCATCGAGGAAGACGCTGGAGGCGTGTCCGGTCATCCAGCGGCCGCGCGAAACCGGTGCGCCGTATTCCTCGCGGATGGCGTCGAACAAGTCGTCTTCGCGGGCGAGGAGCGCATCGTGCATGCGCTGGAGCAGCGCGATCCGCTCCTCGATGGTGGTCTTCGAAAACGCGGGAAAGGCACGCTTCGCGGCCGCGATGGCGCGGCGCGCGTCTTCGGCGTCGCCGAGGCGAACGGTGCCGATGACCTCCTCGGTCGCCGGGTTGAACAGTTCGAAGCGTTCCTCGCCGTGCGGGGTGACGAACGCGCCGTCGATGTAGATGTGCTCGATCGTGTGCATGAAGTGCTCCGTCGATAAGGGGGGGCGGGTGTTCCGCAAAGAGTGCGGTTCCTGCATTAATCTGATAAGACGGACAAATCCGGATAACTTGTTAAGCAGGAGCGGACAATGCGCTCAGGACTCACCGAACTCGAAGCCGCGCTGGCTGTGGCCCGCCATGGGAGCTTTCGTGGGGCTGCGGCCGCCCTGGAGATGTCGACCTCCGCGCTAAGCCAATCGGTGGCCGCGCTGGAGACGCGCATCGGCACCCGCCTGTTCCACCGGACCACGCGCAGCGTGCGCCTGACCGAAGCCGGCGAACGCTTCGTGGCCGAGGTCGGCCCCGCGCTGGCCGACATCCGCAGCGCCATCGAGCGGGTCAGCGACACCGGCGAGGCGCCCACCGGCACGCTCCGCATCAATACCTCCACTGGGGCGGCGCGCTGGGTCATGCGGCCCTATCTGATCCCCTACCTGCTTCGCTATCCGGGGGTTCACCTCGATCTCGTGACCGAGGACCGGCTGATCGACATCGTCCGCGAAGGATTCGATGCCGGCTTCCGCACGCTGGATACCGTGCCGGGAGACATGATCGCCGTGCCGCTCGGGCCACCGGTTCGCTTTGCCGTGGTCGGTTCGCCGGCGTACTTCGCCAGTCACGGACGTCCCCGTTCGCCACTGGACCTGCCCGGCCATGCCTGCATTCGTGCCCGCATGCCCGCGGGCCACATCTACCACTGGGAGTTCGAGCGCCATGGCGAGGCGCTGGAAGTTGATGTGAAGGGCACGCTGACCCTGGACGAACCCCAGCTGATGCTGGAAGCGGCGAGGGCAGGGCTCGGCCTCACCTATCTCACCGAGCTGAACGTGGCGGAGGATATTGCAGCGGGCCGCCTGGAACGCGTGCTGGAGGAGTGGACCCCGCCATTCGAGCGCCTGTGCCTGTATTACCCCGGACGGCGCCACGTTCCCGCCCCGCTGCGGGCTCTGGTCGAGCTCATCAGGGAGACAGGCTGAGCGCATGGCCCACAGGTCATGGCAAACCTTTGCGGCCCGGGAGGCATCCTTTCCGTAAGTTTCCACGACCTGGATTGCCATGCGCTGTCGCTTCATCCTGCCCCTCCTCCT
>DATNJP010000420.1:0-3656 GCA_035603855.1 Luteibacter sp.
TGCTGCGTCTTGACCGCGCATTGGCGTCCCCTTCCGGCAGCGACCTCGCCGCGACGATCCGCCAGCAATTTCCGCTGGCCCTGATCGACGAGTTCCAGGACACCGACCCGCTGCAGTACGGGATCTTCCGTGCGATCTATGCGGAAGCCCCCGATAGCGGACTTCTCCTGATCGGCGATCCCAAGCAGGCCATCTACGCGTTTCGTGGCGCGGACATCCATACCTATCTCGCCGCGCGTGGCGAGGCGCAGGCACCGCACTACAGCCTCGACATGAACCACCGCTCCAGCGAGGGCATGGTGGATGCGGTCAACGCGGTTTTCGAGCATGCGGAGCGCCACGCCACCGGCGCGTTTCATTTCGCGGAGCGGGCGCTTCCCTTCGTGCCGGTAAGGGCTCGTGGCAGGGCGGAATCGTTCGTGTTCGAAGACACGCCGCAACCCGCCCTGACGCTATGGTTGCTCGACGACGAAGCGCCCGTGGGCGTTCGCATGTATCGCGAACAGATGGCGGGTGCCTGCGCCGCGGGCATTGTCGACCTGCTTCAGGCCGCCGAGCGCCGCGCCTGCGGCTTCGTGACGGCCGAGGGCGAGTTCACGCCGCTCAAGCCGGCCGATATCGCCGTCCTCGTGCGCAGCCATAACGAGGCCTCCGAGATTCGCGCGGCGCTGGCGGAAAGACAGGTCAGGAGCGTTTTCCTTTCCGATCGCGATTCCGTGCTCGAAAGCATCGAGGCGCACGATGTGCTGCTCTGGCTGCGTGCAGTGGCGGAGCCCGCGTCGGACACCGCCATGCGAGCCGCGCTGGCGACACGGAGCCTCGACCTCGGCTACGCCGAACTCGAACGCCTCAATGTCGACGAACGTCACTGGGAGCGGCGTGGCCAGCAGTTGTTCGAACTGCGCGAGACATGGCGCCGCGGCGGCGTGCTCGCGATGCTGCATCGGCTGCTTCACGTATTCGACCTGCCGGCGCGGCTGCTCAAGGCATCCGGTGGCGAACGCGTGTTGACCAACCTCCTGCACCTGGCGGAGTTGTTTCAACAGGCAGCCGCCACGATCGAAGGCGAGCAGGCGCTCATCCGGCACCTGGCCGAACGCATCGCCGATACCTCGACCCACCACGGCGACGACCAGATCGTTCGTCTTGAAAGTGACGACGACCTGGTCAAGGTCGTCACGATCCACAAGTCCAAGGGCCTGGAGTATCCGCTGGTCTTCCTGCCCTTCGCCTGCGCCTCCGGTGGAGCGCGGGCCGGGCAGGGATATCGTTATCACGACGGCGAGGGTGCGCAGCTGGAGCTGCTGTCGGCCAGCCACGACAGCGCAGGCGAAGCGGTCCGCGAAGCGAAGGAGGCCGCCGAGCGTGCCGCCTTGCAGGAAGACCTGCGCCTGCTCTATGTCGCCATGACGCGTGCGCGCCACGCGTGCTGGATCGGTGTCGCGCCGGTTTGCCACAACCCGTCGAAGAAACCGCAGGTCCATCGTGGCGCCTTCGGTCACCTGCTCACGGGCGGCAAGGAAATCGACAACGGCGAGATCGAGGGGTTGCTCAGGGAGTTGGCCGCGGGACATGACTCCATCGTGGTGGAGTACATGCCGGCGCCGCACGATCGTGCCTATGAACCCGCTCGCCGGGACGAGCGGCCCCTTCCCGCACGGGAGGCGCACATCGCCCGCGCGGCCCCCTGGTGGATCGCCAGCTACAGCGCGTTGCGCTATGCCGACGAAGCGGTGGCGGCACCGGAAACGGCCGCTGACGACATCATCGTGGAATACGCCAGCGAGCCGGTGGCGACGCCCGTCGACGTGGCGACCATCCACGGCTTCGAGCGGGGTGCGGAGGCGGGCACTTTCCTGCACGATCTGCTGGAGTGGATCGCGGACGAAGGCTTCTCCGCCATCGCCGCCGATCCAGAGCGCCTGCGCGACACCGTCGCGCGGCGATGCGAGAGGCGTGGCTGGGAGCGCGCCATCGATCCGCTCACCGATTGGCTTCGCGGCCTCCTTCGCACGCCATTGATGCTTCCGGGAGGTGGAAGCCTCGTACTCGGCGCCCTCGACGATCCATCGCGCTATCGCGCCGAACTGGAGTTTCTGTTCGAGGCGCGGGGCGTGGATACGCTGGCCCTCGACCGCATCGTCCGCGAGCACACGCTGGACGGCGCAGCCCGTCCGTCGCTCGCGGCGGATCGCGTGAATGGCATGCTCAAGGGTTTCATCGATCTCATCGTGGAACACGAAGGTCGCTGGTACGTCGCGGACTACAAGTCGAACTGGCTTGGACTCGACGACCAGGCCTACACACCAGCCGCGATGCGCCATTCGATCCTCGAATCGCGCTACGAATTGCAGTACGCGCTTTACCTGCTGGCCTTGCATCGGCAGTTACGGGCGCGCCTTGGGCCAGCCTACGACTACGACACCCATGTGGGTGGCGCCGTTTACCTCTATCTGCGTGGCATCGATGGACGCGGTCACGGCGTCCACGTGGAGCGCCCGTCTAAGGCGATGATCGAAGCGCTCGACGCGCTGTTCCAGGGGGCGTCCGCATGATCGGCGACATCGCGCACTGGTTGGATACCGGCGTCGCCGAAGGGCGCTTGCGCTCCGTCGATCGTGCGTTTGCGCGCTTCCTCGCTACGCTGGACGTCGACGTGGACAACCGCGTGCTCGCCGCCGCGGCACTCGTCAGTCGCGAACTGGGCGAGGGCCACATCTGCGTCGACGCTGCCAGCCTGGGGGACATCGATGCATCGCTAGCGGGTGCGGCAGGCTGGCTGCGGGACTCATCTGTGGTCGCCGGTCCCATGGGCAACCCCGCGGCGCCGCTCGTCTTCGACGACGGCTGGCTCTATCTGCGCCGGTTCTGGCGGGACGAGGCCCGCGTCGCGGAGGCCATCGTGTCGCGGCTTGATGCGTTGCCGGTGCCGGCAGGACTTGCTGGCGAGCTCGATCGCCTGTTCCCCGGCGATGATGGACTGGACTGGCAGAAGATCGCCTGCGCGATTGCGGTGCATGGTTCGTTCGCGGTCATCACCGGCGGTCCTGGCACGGGCAAGACGACCACGGTCGTCCGTCTGCTCGGTCTATTGCAGACGCTCGCATATCGGGACGCCATGCCACGCCTGCGCATCCGCCTTGCCGCGCCCACGGGCAAGGCGGCGGCACGGTTGAATGCTTCCATCGCCGGCCAGATCGAGCGGCTTGATGTCGATGTGGCGATCAAGCAGGCGATTCCCGCCGAGGTGACCACCTTGCATCGCCTGTTGGGCAGCCGTCCGGACAGTCGCGCCTTCCGCCACGATCGCGACAACCCCCTGCATCTCGATGTCCTCGTGATCGACGAGGCGTCGATGATCGACCTCGAGATGATGGCGGCCACGCTGGATGCATTGCCTCCGGGTGCCCGACTTATTCTGCTCGGCGACAAGGACCAGCTGTCCTCGGTGGAGGCCGGCGCCGTGCTCGGCGATCTCTGCGCCCGCGCGGAGCGCGGTTACTACGACGACGAAACACGTGACTGGTTGGTCGGCGTCTGCCACATCGACGTTGCGGCGTGGACGAATTCCGCTGAGGCGCGCTCGCTGGATCAGCGGGTGACGATGCTGCGCCGTAGCCGCCGCTTCGGCTCGGATAGCGGTATCGGCACGTTGG
>DATNJP010000421.1:0-4265 GCA_035603855.1 Luteibacter sp.
CGCGATCGCGAGCGCTCTCCACAAGGTGTCGAAACCGGCCTTGCGGTAGGCCACCGCCGAACCGGGGTCGCGATGCATGAAGGCGAGGGTGGTTTCCGCGACCGCCGTGACGATGCCTGCCGAGAACCCCGCGGGCTGCGGATGCAGCACGCCCTCGGCGACGCCGACCTCGAAGAGGCGCCCGATGTCGCCGAACAGGGATTCCCCCTCGAGGCGGCTGTCGTCGGTGATCCGGTCGGACACGGAAAGCTGTGCCATGGCCGTTCGCTGTTCCGGCTGCGCGGCGCCCCAGGCGATATAGCGGTCCCAGACATGCTCGAAGCGCTCGACAAGCGGCGCGCGCGAGGGATAACCCTCCACGAACCAGCCATGCAGGTCCTGTTTGATCGCGACATACAGCGCGTTGAACAGGGCGTCCTTGTCGGCGAAGTACGTGAAGATCGAGCCTTCCGCCACGCCGGCCAGCTTCGCGATGACGGACGTGGGAGCCGACATGCCGCGCTCCGCGATCGCCTGGGCGGTCGCGCGGAGGATGGCCTGGCGCTTTTCTTCGCTTTTCGTGCGGGCCATGGGACCTAAGATAAATGAGTACACACTCATTATTGGCCCG
This sequence comes from Luteibacter sp., assembly GCA_035603855.1. Lineage (GTDB taxonomy): Bacteria > Pseudomonadota > Gammaproteobacteria > Xanthomonadales > Rhodanobacteraceae > Luteibacter. The sequence goes on from DATNJP010000421.1 coordinate 611, forward strand.
ACGCGAAGGATTGCAAGTGCAAGATTCGATCTGTGCGGATCGGTAATTTCACCTATTCCAGGTTGTCGTCTTGGATTCGTGTCGAACGGGTCGCAGGATGTTGTACCTGACTTCGTCATTTCCCAAGGAGCGCGCCATGTCCTCACGACCCGTAAGGATCCCCGGCCCGGACCATCCGATCACGGTGCAGCCGGCGGGTGGCCGCGTCGTGGTGCGTGACGGCGACCATGTCGTCGCCGACACCCGGAACGCGCTGATCCTCAAGGAAGGCAGCTATCCGGCGGTTTTCTATATCCCTCGCGCCGATGCCGACATGGCCTCGCTGCGCAAGACCGAACACCACACCTGGTGCCCGTACAAGGGCGAAGCCTCGTATTTCAGCCTTCCGGGCAACGAGGAGCGCGCGATCAACGCGATCTGGACGTATGAGGAACCCAGCGACGCCGTGGCGTCGATCCGGGAGCACCTCGCGTTCTATCCGGACCGCGTCAGCATCGAGCACACCCCCGGCTGAGGCCGGGACACGGAGTTTTTTCCATGCAAGCCATCGTCGACACCTCCTGGGCGCCCGGCGCCGCTTCCGTTCGCGGCACTGAAACCGGCTCAGCGCGCCAGCGCGCACCGCTTCCCCTCGCGGACCACTACAACGCGGTGCGTGCGCGCACCGAGGCGCTTGTCGCGGCGCTCGACGCGGAGGACATGGTCGTCCAGTCCATGCCCGACGCGAGCCCCGCCAAATGGCACCTCGCCCACACCACGTGGTTTTTCGAAACCTTCCTGCTTGGCCCGAACGTACCCGGCTACCAGGTGTTCGACGCCGACTTCGGCTACCTCTTCAATTCCTATTACGAAGCCGTCGGCCCTCGTCATCCGCGTCCACTGCGTGGCCTGCTCACGCGGCCGTCGAGCGGTCATGTGATCGCCTATCGCCATCACGTGGACGCGCACATGCGCGCCTTCCTTGCCGGTGAACTCAGCGCGGAACTGGAAGCGCTGGTGCGCCTTGGCTTCGCGCACGAGGAACAGCACCAGGAACTGCTGGTGATGGACGTGCAGCACCTGTTCGCGCAGTCGCCGCTGAAGCCTGCATTCGATCCGGCGTGGCCGGCACCCGCGGCAGGCCCGGTAGGACGTTTCCGTCCCGTCGGCGGTGGTCCCGTGCGTATCGGCGCCGCGGACGAATCGTTCGCGTTCGACAACGAGGGGCCGCGTCACACCGTGTGGCTCGAGCCATTCGAGATCGCCGATCGCCTCGTCACCAATGGACAGTGGCTCGCCTTCATGGCGCTGGGTGGTTACCGGCGCGCCGACCTGTGGCTTTCCGACGGATGGGCGCAGCGGCAGGAAGAAGGCTGGGAGGCACCGTTGTACTGGCGTCGCGATGACGAGGTCTGGTCGCACATGACGCCGGGCGGCTGGCGTCCGGTCGATCCCGATGCGCCCGTGACCCACATCAGCTATTACGAAGCCGAGGCGTTCGCCCGCTGGGCCGGCGCGCGCCTGCCTACCGAGGCGGAATGGGAGCATGCGATGCGCGCGCGCGCCGACCTGGAGCAGGTGGACGATGTGGCCTGGCAGTGGACCGCGAGTGCTTATTCGCCGTATCCCGGCTTCCGTGCGGCGGACGACGCGGTGGGCGAGTACAACGGCAAGTTCATGATCGGCCAGATGGTCTTGCGTGGCGGTGCGAGCGTTACGCCGCCGGGGCACTCGCGTGTCTCGTATCGCAACTTCTACCGGCCAGGGCAGCGCTGGATGTTCAGCGGTCTGCGCCTGGCGCGCGATCCCGCCTTCACGCCCGACGGCGATCGGCTGACCTTCCTTCGCGACACGCTGGCCGGTCTGTCCTCGTCGCCCAAGGCCTTTTCGCCGAAGTATTTCTACGACGGCGCCGGGTCGGACCTCTTCGAGGCCATCTGCGTGACGCCGGAGTATTACCCGACGCGCACGGAAACCGCCTTGCTGCACGACATCGCGCCGGACTTGGCAAAGACGATCCCCGAGGGCGCGGTGCTGCTCGAACTGGGCAGCGGTGCGAGCGACAAGACGCGGATGCTGCTCGATGCCGCGCCCTGGATTTCCGCCTACGTGCCGGTGGATATCAGCGCCGATGCACTCGATGGCGCGGTGAAGCGGCTCCGCGACGCATACCCCTCGCTGGCCGTGCATCCGGTGATCGGTGATTTCACGCAGGCCATCGACGTGCCGAAGGCGCTCGCCGGCCGCCCCGTGGTGGCGTTCTTCCCGGGTTCGACGATCGGCAACTTCACACCGGCGGAAGCGATCGCCCTGCTGCGTTCGGTACGCGAGCGCCTGGGCCCCGACGCCCACTTCATCGTGGGTGCGGACCAGGTCAAGGACGTGGATGTGCTGCTGGCCGCCTACGACGATGCGGCGGGTGTCACCGCCGCGTTCAATCGCAACGTGCTGGTACGGATCAACCGCGAACTCGGTGGCGACTTCGATCCGGAGGCATTCGAACACCGGGCGGTGTGGAACGCGTCGCTGGAACGCATCGAGATGCACCTGGTGAGCCGCGTCGCGCAGCGCGTTACCGTGGCGGGGCAGGTCTTCGCCTTCGCCGCGGGCGAAAGCATTCACACGGAGAACTCGCACAAGTTCACGCCGGCGTCGTTCGCGCGGCTGGCCGAAGCAGGCGGCTGGCGGATCGAGCGCGAGTGGATCTCGCCCGATCCGGCGTTTGGCGTGTTCTCGTTGCTGGCCGAACCAGACGGCGACTAACGGACGTCGTCCACCGTCAGGTAACCGCCCTCGGATACGCTCACGACGGCACGGCGATGCGCCTGGATCTTCATCGCATCGTCCGTGCTGGCGCCGATCGCCGCGGCGGTCTGCGCCACGCCGACGGGGTTGTTGCCACGGCGCTTCTGCTTCCCGGCGAAGCGCGCGTGGTTGTAGCCCGACCAGCTGGTGAACACGGCCGCGCAGAGGATGGCCACCAGCAGGATGACGTTGATGTCGCCGCCATCGCCGATCGGGCCGAGCACATGCAACTGCAACCACGCGTTGCGCAGGCCGAAGGCCCACGCGCCAAGCGTGATCAGCGGTAGCCAGAGAAAGGCCCAGAACAACCACGCGAACACGGTGACGGCGGCGAACACCGCCTTCTGTGCCGACGACTGGCGTTCGGGGCGCTGGATCAGAATGGCTTCGGCTTTCATCGCAGACCCCGGTCAGGGCTGACCCAGATGGCGCGGGTGCCCTTGCGCTTCATCAGCGCCTTGGGCATCGCGACGATCGAGGTCGCCGTGTTGAGTAGCCAGTACACCAGCGGGTACCAGATCATCCAGTAATAGTTGCGGCCGATGCGCGTCTCGTAGCGACGGTCGACCAGCAGGCTGATGAGGAACTGCAGCAGGCAGATCGCGCCGAGCACCACGCCGTGCCAATGCGGCAGCAAGGTGTCGATGTAGAGGGACGGCGGCAACGGGATGAACAGGCCCAGCACCCAGAGCGTGATGATGGCCGCCATGGTGTACGACCACAGCAGGCTCATGACGTACTCGATGGCCACGGGCCACATGCGGCGCTGGCGCCATTTGAACAGGCGGCCGGTGTAACGAAGCAGCACTTCGGAGCCACCCTGGGCCCAGCGCAGGCGCTGCTTCCACAGACCGCGCAGGGTCTCCGGCAT
>DATNJP010000422.1:0-4230 GCA_035603855.1 Luteibacter sp.
ACCGCCAGCAGGCTCGCATCGAGCGTGGCACGCGAGGTCGCGGCATGGTTCATGGCCGGCTGCAAGCCGCCCGGCACGCGGTGGTTGCGCAACTTCACGCCCAGGATCGAGACGTGGAAGACCTCCCCGTCCTCGGGTTCATGGTCGATGTGGCGGACGACCACGCGAGAGGCCTCCTCGCCGGGACGGGTCCGATAGGTCCAGGACTGGCCCACGGCATAGTCGGGTTTGGTCACCGGGATCTCCTTGCCTGAAGCGGCCTCGCATCTTAGACCAGGACCCCGGCCTGCGCCCGCCGGGCGCCCCCGGCCGGTTTGATTTAAACTTGTCGCCCATAAGCGCGCACCTACGCGGGTGCGATGCGATGCGCGAGGCAGCGCGGCCCGGCGGGCCGCTTCCCCAGCTGATCCCCAGGCTACCGCGCGCAGCGCGAGGCCCGACCCTTTCCGTCTTCGAGGTTCAAGCAAACCATGGTGGCATTGGCGACCGAGCACGTTATCGACGTGCACCACTGGAACGACAGCCTGTTCAGCTTCCGCACCACGCGCGATCCGGGCTTCCGGTTCGAGAGCGGGCATTTCGTGATGATCGGCCTCGAAGTCGAGGGCCGTCCGCTGATGCGCGCCTATTCGATCGCCAGCGCGCATTACGAGGAACACCTGGAGTTCTTCAGCATCAAGGTGCAGGACGGCCCCCTCACATCGCGCCTCCAGCACCTGAAGCCCGGCGATCCCATCATCGTGAGCCGGAAGCCCACGGGCACCCTGGTGCTCAACGACCTGAAGCCGGGCAAGCGGCTCTACCTGCTCGGCACGGGGACAGGCCTCGCACCGTTCCTGTCGATCATCCGCGACCCGGAAACCTACGAGCGCTTCGACAAGATCGTGCTGGCCCATGGCGTTCGCCACGTGAACGATCTTGCCTACTCCGCGTACATCGAGGACGAACTGCCGAACCACGAGTACCTGGGCGACCTGGTCCGCGACAAGCTGGTTTACTACCCGACCGTCACGCGGGAGGACTTCCGCAACCGTGGCCGTATCACCGATGCCATCGCCAACGGTGAGATGGCCCGGGTGACGGGTCTTCCTCAGCTCAATCCCGCCGAGGACCGCGTCATGCTCTGCGGCAGCCCGTCGATGCTGGACGATATCTGCGTCCTGCTGGACGGCGAGGGCTTCCAGGCCTCCCCACGCACGCGCGAGCCGGGCGACTACGTGATCGAGCGCGCGTTCGTCGAGAAATGACCCCGGGGTGTGGGATCCCTGTCCCCGTGGACGCGATGCGTTACCGCACGCGTCCCTGCCCTTCGTTGTCCCAATACCCGAATATCCGCCGGGCGATAAGTTTATAGAGGCGTTTCCCTGTCGCCCGCCACAGCCGCGAATGCGGGGCGGGCTGGGCCAAGATGTCGCGTTGCCTCGCCGACAGACGGTCCGCCGCGTAGGTCCGCTTGTGCTTCAGCAGATGGCGCAGGTCTTCGCGGGCCAGCAGGCGGAACAGCGCCCCGCGCTTCCCGCGGGTCCAGGCGATCTGGAAGTCGACCAGACCCGGTGAACCATCCTCGCGCACCAGCCAGTTGGGCTCCTTGGCCAGGTCGTTATGAACGATGCCGTGACGGTGAAGCACGGCCAGCAGGCGCAGCGCATCGCGGTAATAGGCGGCATCCAGCGGCTTGCCGACCTGCATGGGCTCACCCGCCATGTAGCTGCGCTCCAGCACCCGGCCATTCCACGCCAGCAGACGTGGCACGCCGTCGACGCCGTCGAGGCGCGCGAGGGCCCGAGCTTCGCGCGCGGCGGCGCGCCTGGCGAACCCACGAGCCCACCAGCGCGCCGCAGCGACATCGCGGCGAATGAGCAGCACGCCGCCGCGCTCCACGCGTTCTATGCGGCCGAGTTCATCGGCCTTGAGCAGGGTGACGGATTCCGTCATCGCGTTATGCACGCTCTTCCTTCGGTACGTTGACGCGCTCTCCGCTAACGGGAAGCTACGCTAAGATGCGATCCTCGCAGGGAGAGAACGCAAGATGCTGGTGCGACACATCCTGTCGCTGGTCTTCGTCACGGCCGGCCTCGCGGCTTGCCGCGACGGCGCCGACCGGACGAACGGCGGGGACACCCCACCGCCCGCACGGGCGAACGTGGACAAGGATACCCAATCCGGCCAGGACGGCCTCTACACGATGGAACTCAAACTTCCCGACCTGCCGCCGAAGGCCGCTCCGCTGCGCCACACCATAGAGCGCTACGTCGACCGCCAGAAGCGTGCCTTCCTCGATAGCCTGGATGCCCCCGGTGCCCGCGATCGCGCGCGCGAGCTGCCCTGGGACCTCAATCTCGACATCGCCGTGGCGTCGCGCACCGACCGTTTCATCAATGTGCAGGTCGATGGCTCCGCGTTCACGGGCGGCGCCCATCCGGCCCCGATCGTCGACAGTTTCACCTACGACATGGACGAACACCGCGTGGTCGGCATCCGCGAACTCTTCGACGATCCTTTGGCCGCCGAGAGCGCCTTCGCATCGGAGGCACGGCGCCAGTTGCTCACGGCACTGGACGACCAGGACGAGCCGCTGGCCTCCAACAGCGAGCAGATCGACGAAGGCACGGCGCCCGGCAAGGATCACTATCGCGTGTTCAGCCTGCTCATCGGACCGGACAACAAGGTGCGCGGCCTCACCTTCATCTTCCCGCCCTACCAGGTGGCCTCCTACGCGGCCGGACCCCAGGCGATCGACGTTCCCAGTGAGTCGTTTTCGGCATTTCTGAAGCCGGAGTATCGCGAGGCGTTTCGCTGATGGAGTTCTTCCTCTACCTGCTCGCCGCCGCGCTCATCGTCGGCGGGGTGGCGGGTGCGATCCTCCCGGTGCTTCCCGGCATCCCGATGATTTTCGGCGGCATCTGGCTGGCTGCCGCGGTGGACGAGTACCACCATCTCGGCTGGGGCTGGCTCGTGGCGATCGGCATCGTCGGTTCGGTCGGCATCGCGCTGGATTTCGTTTCCGCCTCGTTAGGCGCGAAGAAGGTCGGGGCCAGCCCACGCGCCATGTGGGGAGCCGGTGTCGGCACGACGATCGGCATGTTCTTCGGCATTCCCGGGCTGCTGATCGGCCCGTTCGCCGGTGCCGTGGTCGGCGAGCTGTGGTCGGGCAAGAGCGTGCTCCGCTCCGCGCACGTGGGCGTCAGCACCTGGATCGGCATGCTGGTCGGCATCGTCGCCAAGGTGGTGATCGCGTTCCTCATGATCGGCATGGCGGGCCTGGCGCTGCTCTTCAGCTGACCGGCCATAAGACACATTGGCGCGCGTGCCCGGCAGACGCTAGTCTCCCGTGACTTCTTTGGGGAGACACGCATGTTCCGACGACTCACCCTCGCCGCCGCCGTCACGTTCGCCATCGCCAGCGTGCATGCCGAAACGGCGCCGCCCGCCTGGATCGCCCGCAGCAATGCCGATGCGCAGGCGCTACTCGATGTCACCGCTCGCTTCAGTCCGGAGTCCGCCACCGATATCGGCGTCAAGGGCTTCGATGAGAAGACCGTCGACCTCGGCCCCGATGTGGACAAGCGCCAGCGCGCCGCCCTCGTCGAAGTGCGCGAGAAGGTGAACAAGCGCCTTTCCGAGGAAAAGGATCCCAACGTCAAGCAGGACCTGCAGATCCTGCTCAAGCAGATCGATGGCGACATCAAGGGCATCGACCTCAACACGAAATACCTGTTGCCCTGGTTCGATGCCGGGCAGATCGTCTTCAGCGGCGAGTTCTCGCTGCTCAACGCCGAGAGCACGCCCGAGCAGAACAAGGCCGCGCTGGGCCGCCTTAAGTGCTACGTGGGCATGGCACCGGGCTGCACCGCACTCGTGGACCAGGCACGGGCGCGCACCACCGAGAAGCTCGGCGACAAAGCGCTGCTCGGACCGGTGAAGGCCGATGTCGAACAGAAACTCGGCAACACCCAGCGCTATGTCGACGGTATCCGCAAGCTGCTGGCGGAGAAAAAGGTCGCCGGTTCCGACGAGGTCATGGCCAAGCTCGACCAGCAGCTCAAGGACTACAACGCCTGGGTGAAGAAGACCGTGCTGCCACGCGCGCGCACGGACTTCCGCCTGCCCGAGCCCTTGTACGCGTACAACCTCGAGCAGGTCGGCCTCGATATTTCCCCCAAGGATCTCATCGACCGCGCCCAGCTGGAGTTCATGGAAACCACGTACGCGCTGCAGATGCTCGCGCCG
>DATNJP010000423.1:0-4614 GCA_035603855.1 Luteibacter sp.
TCGAACCGGGTGTGCTGGATAGTGACGCGGCGCATGCCGAGTTGCGCCGGCTGGCCACCAGCGGCCGGCAGGCGCAGGTCCGCATCCTGACCCACGACGCCAACCGCGCCCACCGTGACGGGCACCGCCTGATCGCGCTCGCCCAGCGTCTCCCCACCGCGGTCACCCTGCGCGTCCCGACCGAGGAGGCCGACCTTCGCTACGGTTCGGCCTTCACCACCGATCGCGTCGGTGGCTTTCTGTTCAGGCCCGTCGCCGGTCGCTTCGAAGCCCGCGGCTCGCTCGATGCCCCCGGTGAGACCTCTCGCCTGACGGCATATTTCGATGAAGTCTGGGAGCGGGCCGAGGCCGCCTGGCAGATAAGACCACTCGGTATCTGACTTCGTCGCGAAGGCGTGAATTGGGTTGGCGCAGCGCAGCAGCACGGAGCTATAATTAACGGATTCTTTGCCGCGGGCTGTCCCCACACGCCCAGCGGCAGCCCGTCCTTTTCGTGTGTGCCGGTGGTGACGTGAGCGCAAACCTGATCCGCGAGTTTTCCGAATCCTCCCAGCTCGCCGGCGGAAACGCCGACTACGTAGAGCAAGTCTACGAAGCCTGGCTAGCCGATCCCGGCTCTGTCCCGGCCGAATGGGACGGATATTTCAAGACGTTCAGGGGCCGCGAGGCCGGTGACGTCGCCCACTCCGGAGCCATCGCCCGCATCGAGGCCGCGCAGAAGCAGCGCCGCACCGCGGCCCCCGCGCCCGCCGCCGGCTCCGCCGACAACGCCTACGCGCAGAAACAGGCCGGCGTCCTCCGCCTGCTCACGGCTTACCGCTCGCGCGGTCATATCGCCGCCCAGCTCGACCCCCTTGGCCTGACCGTCCCCGATATCGACACCCCGGACCTCGGCCTGCCCTTCCACGGTCTCTCCGACGCCGACCTCGACACCGAGTTCGACGCGGGCACCTTCGCCGGTGGCGGCCAGCGCATGAAACTGCGCGACCTGCTGGCGAAGCTGAAGCACATCTACACCGGCACCGTCGGCGCCGAGTTCATGTACATCTCCGACTACGACCAGCGCTCGTGGATCTACTCGCGCCTGGAGAAGGCCGCCGGTTCGCCGGGCCTGCAGAAGGCGGAAAAGGTACGTGTCCTCGAAGCGCTCACCGCGGCCGAAGGCCTCGAGCGTTACCTGCACACCAAGTACGTCGGCCAGAAGCGCTTCTCGCTCGAAGGTGGCGACAGCCTCATCCCGATGGTCGACGACATCGTCCGCGCCGCCGGCGACAACGGCGTCAAGGAAGTCATCATCGGCATGGCCCACCGCGGCCGCCTGAACGTGCTCGTCAACATCCTCGGTAAGGCGCCCGCGCAGCTCTTCAACGAGTTCGAAGGCAAGTTCGAGCACGACGACAGCCCGATCCACACGGGCGACGTCAAGTACCACATGGGTTTCTCCGCCGACGTCAAGACGCCGAACGGTGGCGTGCACGTCGCGCTCGCGTTCAACCCGTCGCATCTGGAAATCGTCAACCCGGTGGTCGCCGGTTCGGTGCATGCGCGCCAGGCGCGCCGCCGCGACACCGCGCGCGACAAGTCGCTGGCCGTGCTGGTCCATGGCGACGCCGCCTTCGCGGGCCAGGGCGTCAACATGGAACTCCTGCAGATGTCGCAGGCCCGTGGCTTCGCCATCGGCGGCACGCTGCACCTGGTCGTCAACAACCAGGTCGGTTTCACCACGTCCAAGCGCGAAGACGCCCGTTCCACGCTGTACTGCACCGACCTGGCCAAGATGGTCAACGCGCCGGTGTTCCACGTGAACGGCGACGATCCGGAAGCGGTGATGCAGGTCACCCGCCTCGCCTACGAATTCCGCAAGGCGTTCAAGAAGGACGTGGTTATCGACCTCGTCTGCTACCGCCGTCATGGCCATAACGAGGCCGACGAGCCGGCGGCCACCCAGCCGCTGATGTACCAGATCATCCGCAAGCGTCCGACCACCCGCGACCTCTACGCGCAGCAGCTCGTGAAGGAATCGACGATCGGTGCGGACGACGGCCAGAAGATGCTCGACGATTACCGCGCCCGCCTTGAGAAGGGCGAGCCGCTGATCGCGATCGACCCGAATCCCGTGCGCGACATCCCGGTCGACTGGACCCGTTTCCAGAAGAACAAGCTGTCGATGGAAGTGAACACGGGCGTTTCGCGCGAACAGCTGGGCAAGCTGCTCGACGTGATCCTCGACGTTCCGTCCGACGTCACGCTGCACGCGCGCGTCGCCAAGATCTACGACGACCGCCGCAAGATGGCGGCCGGTGAACTCCCGGGTGACTGGGGCTTCGCCGAGAACCTCGCTTACGCGTCGCTCATCGCCGAAGGCAACGACCTGCGCGTCGTCGGCCAGGACGCCGGCCGTGGCACGTTCTTCCATCGCCATGCCGTGCTCCACGACCAGAACAGCGACGACACCTACCTGCCGCTGGGCAAGGTTCGCGCCGACGCCCGCGTCGAAGTGATCGACTCGCTGCTCTCCGAAGAAGCCGTCATGGCCTTCGAGTACGGCGAAGCCACCACCTCGCCGGACCAGCTCACCATCTGGGAAGGCCAGTTCGGCGACTTCGCCAACGGCGCCCAGGTCGTGATCGACCAGTTCATCAGCTCGGGCGAAGCCAAGTGGGATCGCCTGTGCGGCCTCGCTCTGTTCCTGCCGCATGGTTATGAAGGCCAGGGTCCGGAGCATTCGTCCGCCCGCCTCGAGCGCTTCCTGCAGCTGTGCGCGATGGAAAACATGCAGGTCTGCGTGCCGACCACGCCGGCCCAGGCGTTCCATATGATCCGCCGCCAGCAGGTGCGCCCGGTGCGCAAGCCGCTGATCGTGATGACGCCGAAATCCCTGCTGCGCCACAAGCTGGCCGTGTCGTCGCTCGACGAACTGGCCAACGGCAAGTTCCAGCTGGTCATCGGCGAGCACCGCGATCTCCCGGCGAAGAAGGTCAAGCGCGTCGTGCTGTGCTCGGGCAAGGTCTACTACGACCTGCTCGAGGACTCCGAGAAGCGTGGCCTCACCGACGTCGCCATCGTGCGCGTCGAGCAGCTGTATCCGTTCCCGCGCCCGGAAGTCTCGGCCGAACTGGAAAAGTACCCTTCCGCGAAGGAAGTGGTGTGGTGCCAGGAAGAACCGATGAACCAGGGCGCCTGGTTCCAGATCCGTCACCACCTGCAGGCCTGCGTGGGTCCGAAGCACAGCCTGTCCTATGCGGGACGTGCTCGCTCCCCGTCGCCGGCCGCTGGCCACCTCAATACCCATATCGCCGAACAGACGGCGCTCGTCGAGCAGGCGCTCGTCGCGCCGGTCGGCACCGATCACGCAGCGGAGTAAGACAAGCATGTCCATCGAAGTCAAAGTCCCGGTCCTGCCCGAGTCGGTCTCCGACGCGCTCATCGCCACCTGGCACAAGAAGGCCGGTGACGCGGTCAAGCGCGACGAAAACCTGCTGGACCTCGAAACCGACAAGGTCGTGCTCGAAGTCCCGGCGCCGGTCGACGGCGTGCTGAAGGAAATCAAGTTCGAAGAGGGTTCCACGGTCACCAGCAGCCAGGTGATCGCCGTGATCGAGGAAGGCGCCGCCGCTGCCGCGCCCGCCCCGGCCGCTGCTCCGGCCGCCGCCGAAGCCCCGAAGGCCGCCAAGGCGGAAGCGCCCGCCGCGCCCAAGGGCGTCGACGAGCTCTCCCCCGCCGGCCGCCGCGTCGCCGTGGAAGAAGGCATCGACCCGTCCAAGGTCGAAGGCACCGGCCGCGACGGCCGCGTGACCAAGGAAGACCTGGTCAACGCCGGCAGGGGCGGCTCCGCCCCGGCCGCCGCCGCGCCGGCCGCTCCCGCCGCGAAGCCCACCCCGGGTTCGCGTCCGGAAGAGCGCGTGGCCATGACCCGCATCCGCGCGCGCATCGCCGAGCGCCTGATGCAGTCGAAGAACTCCATCGCCATGCTCACCTCGTTCAACGAAGTGAACCTGGCCGAGGTGGTGAAGCTGCGCAAGACGCTGGGCGAATCGTTCGAGAAGGCCAACGGCGTGAAGCTCGGCTTCATGAGCTTCTTCGTCAAGGCCGCCACCGAAGCGCTCAAGCGCTACCCGGTGGTCAACGCCTCGGTGGACGGCAACGACATCATCTATCACGGCTACCAGGACATCTCCATCGCCGTGTCCACCGACAAGGGCCTGGTCACGCCGGTGCTGCGCGACGTGCAGGACATGTCCTTCGCCGATGTCGAAAAGGGCATCCTGAATTTCGCCAAGAAGGCGCGCGACGGCAAGCTTGGCCTGGACGACCTGCAGGGTGGCACCTTCACCATCACCAACGGCGGCACGTTCGGTTCGCTGCTGTCCACGCCGATCGTGAACCCGCCGCAAAGCGCGATCCTTGGCATGCACACGATCAAGGAACGCGCCATCGTCGAGAATGGCCAGGTGATCGCCGCGCCCATGATGTACATCGCGCTGTCGTACGACCACCGCATCATCGATGGCCGCGACGCGGTGCTGTTCCTGGTGGACATCAAGAACCAGCTTGAGAATCCGCAACGCATGCTGCTCGGCCTCTAGGCGCGCGTTCGGGCGCCTTGGCGCCCGA